>QMMT01000183.1 GCA_003647385.1 Deltaproteobacteria bacterium | reverse complement strand
TTGTTTAATAGCTTTATCAAAATCATTTAATGAAATTTTGTTATCAGTAATTCTTGATTTTTTAAACTTCTCATATTCATCGTCAGCAATTTGTTTTGCCATTTCATGAGAAATTTTACCGACGTTTTCCAAGATTTCTCTATCATTAATACTTAAAAAAGCATCAAGTTTTTTTGTCCAATCTTTCATGTGCATTGGAACTCTGCGCATTGCCTGGCCCTGGGCAAAAATTAGATATTGCTCAACAAGATTGTTTAATGCCAAAAGCTCATCTTCAGATAAATAATTTTTTGCAATCACTATATCCTTTTTTCGAACTTTTACACCCCTATAATTTGTTAATCCCATATCTGATTTTTTGGCATCTGCTCTGGAATGAATAATTTCTGCTGCTGTTTTCCCGGTGATCGCCCAGTGCATTTTATTCTGTACAGTCTTAAAAAAATTTATGCTGATATTCAGTGTAGGATCATAATCAACACTGGTTGAATAGATATCTGTAACCTTTTGATAGAAGCGACGTTCAGAAGTCCTGATATCCTGAATACGGCGAGTAAGTTCTTCAAAATAATCAAAGGGAAGATCCGGGTTTTTTAATCTTTCATCATCTAAGGTAAACCCTTTTACAATATATTCTTTCAATCGTTTAGTTGCCCAAATACGAAACCGGGTAGCGATATGACTTTTAATCCGGTATCCAACTGATATAATCATATCCAGATTATAATAATCAAGAAGCCTTTTTACCTCACGACTTCCTTCTTTTCGAACTGTCAAGTATCCCTTGACAGTTGCTTTTGGAGACAACTCCTGTTCTTTATAAATATTGTTAACATGCAGACTTATATTTTGCTTTGTGGTTTGAAAAAGTTCTGCCATAAGCTGTTGTGTAAGCCAGACTGTTTCATCGGATAATTTCACATCTATTTTGACAGTGCCATCTTCTGCTTTATAGACTATAAACTGCCCTTTTGAATTTTCTATTTCATTTTTCATTCCATTAATTCTATTTCCATTCTATCTATATCTGCTGCCATAATCTTTGTTTATCCTAAGGCTAATGTTGCTTTTAAGCTGACCCGGTTTTTTGTACTCTGCTGCAAACGGTGTTTTCATACAATTGGCTTTTCTCAAAACGGAATATCATCGTCAAAAATTTGTGTTTGCTTCTGAATTGCGCCTTCTGGTAGTGGTAAATTGCTTACTATGTGTAAATTTAAGATGTCATCTCTATCCATAAATAAAATTTGACTTCGTTTTGAAACATCTAATTTCCCGCCTAACCAGTTTTTGGCTTGCTTAGTAATCTCACCACCAGCAACAATAAATGCATGATCCACCAAAACTTTCCTGTTAGTCTCTGGATCAAATATTTCGTGACCCAGCATCATAAGAACTTGGTTATATATCTCAGCGATATTGGCATTTGATCCTCTCTTAGTCCCTGCAGCATCCAATTTTCCTTTCTTGGCCTGAATACCGAAATAAAGGACATGCTGCGTTGGTAGCACAAAACGCATCCATAAATCTTTGCCATACTCAAGAGATTTATCTTTGTGCCCAGCCGATGTAATTCGATGGTAGCCTAACTGACGGAATAAAGGGAGCAAGACCTTTTCAATCAAGTCGTCTTCCGAGCATCCATCCAAGTACTTGGTGAGTTGTTCTCTACGTTTTATCTCATTAGGTGTAAAGGGTCGGTGAGGATTTGCCACAGTCGAAAGCGTCTTTGTCCCGATATGTCGGATATGAAGCAGATCATCGTCACTATAAAATGCCTCGAACCCTTCTCTCGCTAATGGTTTATTAAGTGCCTCCAGCGCGAGCGTTCTATCCGGATCATGTGCTTCCGCATCAGACTTATGCATCAACACACGTAATACATTGACAAAGCGATCAGGAAGAGCATGGGCTACTGGTTGAGATTCTTTCAATAATTCAGAGATTCTATCTGCTGTCCATTCCCACCGGGTAGATCCATCATGTACAAAATCAAGATCGCACTCTTCAAAGAATTGAGTAATGTAACTACTAGAGAGATAAGGAAAATGATCTGCTTCACCGATTATCATTTCCGAAATAGCACGTAAATTTCTATTCTTAAATTTCATATGTATATCCTACTCTTATACACCTTGCAGTCAGTTCAGAACTTTTTCATTTCAAAACACAAAAGAACAAGTAATTATGCGATTCCGTTCATCTAGTAAATTTGAATTATATCCGACCAGATGAATTTAAAAATCTGGATTAAAGATTTCGTATCAATATTTCTGATACCTGTAAAGACATTTCAACAAATCGATTTTATTGCCCAGAAAGCCAGTGGAAATGCAGCCAGGTATCTCGACGCAAAAAATATATTCATAGCCTTGACTATCAGCAAACAAAAAGTAATATTGAGAAAAAAGTGACGCAATGATCCCGGGGAAAAATTAAATATATGAAAATTCTTTCTATGGACGATGTATCTCTGTCCTTTGGCGGATTAAAAGTATTGTCTGATGTCTCATTTGAAGTAAATAAAGGTGAGATCTTTGCCATTATCGGACCCAACGGAGCCGGCAAAACATCTATCCTCAATATTATCAGCGGTTTCTATCGCCCTGAAAAGGGAAAGGTTTTCTTCGCAGATAATGATATCACCTGTCTTGGTGCAGATAAAAGAGCAGCTCTTGGGATGGGCAGAACATTTCAGAATATTGCCCTTTACCATGGGATGTCTGTTCTGGATAATATAAAACTTGGCGCTCATACTCATCTAAAAACCGGGTTGATATCAAGCCTTTGGTATTGGGGATCTGCCCATAGAGAAGAGATAAAACTGCGTGAAAAAATTGAAGAAGATATCATTGATTTTCTTGAAATTGAATCTATAAGAAAAAAGCCGGTAAGCGCCCTTGCCTATGGTCTGCAAAAACGGGTTGAACTTGCACGTGCCCTTGCCATGCGGCCAAAGGTTCTGTTGATGGATGAGCCTGTTGCAGGCATGAATGCGGAAGAAACCGAAGATATGGCAAGATTTATTCTGGATATTAAAGAAGAGCACAATATCACCATAGTCCTTATTGAACATGACATGAAAATGATCATGGATATTTCAGATCGGGTTCTGGTCTTGAATTTTGGTCAGGCATTAACACAGGGAACACCCGGTGACGTACAAAAACATCCGGAAGTTATTAAGGCTTACTTAGGCCGGAAAAAAGCTTAAAAAAAAGGATAAAATGGACATATTTCTGCAATTGATTGCCAGTGGTTTCCTTGTCGGGGGAATTTATGCCCTCATTGCCCTTGGTTTTGTACTTATTTATAAAGCCACCAATATCATCAATTTTGCCACAGGTGAATTCATGATGATCGGTGCCTTTATTTTTTATTCTTTAATGGTATATTTAGAATTGTCCCCTTTTATCGGAGTTCCTCTGGTCATCGTTTGCGCGGCCCTTCTGGGGGCGTTGGTTGAACGTCTGATTTTAAGACATATGCTGGGACAACCCAATATCAGTATCATCATGGTGACCATAGGTCTAAGTTCCATTCTACTGGGGGTTGCTGAAGTTATCTGGGGATCAGAATTCAGGAGCTTTCCCCCGCTTTTCCCCAGAAAACCCATTATTATTGGGGAAATTGTGCTGCGCTCCAATCTCTTTTATGGATTTATACTTGCTCTGGTTGTGGTTGTGGTATTTATGCTGTTGTTCAAATACGCAAAAGTAGGCGTTGCCATGCGTGCCACAGCCAATGATCAAATAGCTGCTTTTTCCATGGGAATCAATGTGAAGTCCATGTTTACAATTTCCTGGGGCTTTGGTGCGATTGCAGCTTCTCTTGGCGGAATTATCATCGGCAACATTGGCGGTGTCCAACCCACTCTTGGTCATATCGGGCTTAAGATATTTCCCATCGTTATCCTGGGGGGACTTGACTCCATTATCGGTGCAGTAGTGGGTGGTTTTATTGTGGGTATTGTGGAAAATCTTGCCGGTGGTTATCTTGACCCGATCTTCCACGGAGGGGTAAAAGACATTGCCCCTTTTGTTGTCCTGATTGTAATGCTCCTGATTAAACCCTATGGTCTTTTTGGTACAAAAGAAATTGAACGACTTTAACAGGAGAAACAGCTGATATGTATATTGGGGATTTTAAGGAAACATACGCTTCAGACCAGGCTGTTTTTTCAAATTTCACCTCACGTTTCTGGCTGGGGGTTTTATTTTTAACTTTATTGATATTTCCCTTTGTTGCAGGAGATTATTTCCTGTTCATGGCCAATCTTGCAGGCATTGCCATAATAGGCGCTGTTGGATTGAATATTCTAACAGGTTTTGCAGGTCAGATATCCCTTGGTCATGCAGCATTTATTGGCGTGGGCGGGTATACAGCTGCGATTTTATCTACCCGTTTTAACCTGCCCTTTCTTTTATGTCTTCCCCTTTCAGGTTTTATGGCCGCTTTTTTCGGTATCATTGTGGGGGGGCCATCTTTACGCCTCAAGGGGTTGTATCTTTGCATTGCAACGCTGGCAGCCCAGCTTATTCTTGAGTTTGTTTTTGTGCACTGGGAATCTGTGACCGGTGGCATCAGGGGCATTAATGTTTCTGCCCCTGATATTTTCGGGTTTGTTATTGATAATGATTTTAAATTTTATTTTTTAACCCTTGTGATGGTTATACTATGCGTGACCGCTGCAAGAAATCTTTTCAGAACCCGGGTGGGCAGGGCATTTATCGCCATTCGGGATCGCGATATTTCAGCCGAACTCATGGGTATCAACCTGATGCAGTATAAGCTCTATGCCTTTGGTGTCAGCTCATTTTTTGCCGGCATTTCAGGGTGTTTGTGGGTGAATTTTTTAAAGACAGTTACTCCGGAACATTTTCCTTTGATGGAAAGCGTTCGATATCTTGCCATGATTATTGTAGGCGGCATGGGAAGTATCCTGGGGTCCATATTGGGTGCCATCTTCATGACAATAGTGCCCGAGGTGATTAAAACCATTCTTGGCTTGATCGTTAATGTTTTTCCAACAGCCATGAGTTTTCTTTTCCCGTTTCAGCAGGTTATTTTCGGGTTGCTCATTGTTGGATTTTTGATATTTGAACCCCATGGCCTGGCTGAAATCTGGTATAGAATTAAAAATTATTTTCATTTGTGGCCCTTTGACCACTAAGATATGAATTTTGATGAATCGTTATTTTTAACCATAAAAAAGGAGTGATCATGAAAAAAAGTATTATTTTAACCATGGCTTTATTTTTATCGTTATTGTTAAGCATGGGCAGTGTGTCTTTTGCCGAAGACGTAATTAAAATCGGGGCCGGCCAGCCCATTACAGGACGGTTTGCCTTTGCAGGTAAACATATCAATGCAGGCTTGATGGAT
>QMMT01000182.1 GCA_003647385.1 Deltaproteobacteria bacterium | reverse complement strand
TTTACATATTTTAAAAGGATGCATTTGCCTCCCACAAGGAAACTGCCCATCCAGTGCATCTTGGCGCCGGTGTGATACAAAGGCGGAATACATAGAAAGATATCTTCATGGGTCTGGGCATGGTGGGCCTGCTCTATGAAACAGGCATGCTCAAGATTTTTATGAGTTAAAAGGACGGCTTTCGGGGTGCCGGTTGTGCCACTGGTAAAATAAAGAGCGGCATCATCATCTATATCAAGATCAACATCGGGCGGATCATCGCCTGATTCCGAGGCGATAAAATTTTCATATTGTACAGCCCAGTCCGGGCACAATGCTTTTGGGCCTGTGAAAATCCAGACCTGAACGTGGATTTCGAGCTCATTTCTGACAGCTTCAATCCTTTCAATGAATTCTTCACCGAAAATAAAGACTTTGGCTTCAGCCGTATTGCTGCAGAGAAGAATTTTATCAGATTCGAATCTGAAGTTTAAGGGAACGGCCCATGCACCCGTATAAAGGATACCAAAATAAATGGGAAGCCACTCAAGACTATTGGTCATTAATTGTACAATTCTATCCCCTTTACGGACGCTCTTTTTTGTAAGGGCATTGGCCAATCTGCAAGACGTTTTGTAAAACTGTTCCCATGTAATGGATTCGCGTAAATTTAGAGAGGGCGTCCGTTCAACAAGTGCGGTCTTGTCTCGATATTTCGAGGCATTCTTTGCTAAAATTTGGGTGAGTATCATTTAAATTTATGCGCCCCTCATTAGATATGAAAAATCCTGCCGGGCAACTATAGACCACGGCAGGATTATATTCAACAGATTTAGTCCAATTTTATCTGGTTTTATTTATCTTTCTTAACCTCTTCAAAATCAGCATCAACAACATCGTCATCATCTTGGGGAGCAGCACCGGCATCAGTACCTGGGTTGCCTTGTCCATCCGGTCCGGCTGATCCATCTGATCCATTTTGGGCTGCCTGCTGGTACATGACTTCTGCAAGCTTGTGAGATGCCTGTGACAGGGCTTCAACCTTTTGTTTGATCTCTTCAACATTATTTGAATCTTTGGCCTGTTTCAAGGCTTCAACAGCAGATTCAATATTTTTTCTGGTTTCTTCATCAACCTTATCACCATGCTCTTTTAAAGTCTTTTCAGTCTGATCAATCAATCCTTCAGCATTGTTCTTTATATCAATCAGTTCCCTTTTTTGTTTATCATCTTCCGCATGCAGTTCCGCATCTTTGACCATTTTGTCGATCTCTTCTTCGGAAAGACCGCTGGCTGCAGTGATACGGATAGATTGTTCTTTAGCCGTTGCCTTATCCTTTGCTGCGACATGAACAATACCGTTGGCATCAATATCAAAGGAGACTTCAATCTGGGGAACACCCCTTGGTGCCGGTGGAATATCAGATAGTTCAAATTGTCCAAGTGTTTTATTGTCTGCGGACATTTGTCTTTCGCCTTGGAGTACATGGATGGAAACAGCCGGCTGATTGTCAGCGGCAGTTGAGAATACCTGGCTTTTTTTAGTGGGGATGGTTGTATTTTTATCAATGAGTTTGGTCATGACACCGCCAAGTGTTTCAATCCCCAGGGATAACGGCGTAACATCCAGCAGCAGTACATCATTTACATCACCTTGAAGAACACCGGCCTGTACTGCAGCGCCCATGGCAACAACTTCATCCGGGTTTACCCCTTTATGAGGTTTTTGCCCGAATATTTTTTCAACACGATCCTGAACGGCCGGCATACGGGTCATACCACCAACAAGCACGACTTCATCAACACCACCGGATCCGAGGTTGGCCTCTTTTAAAGCTTTCTGGCAAGGTTTTACAAGTTTGTCTAAAAGATCGGAAACCAGGGATTCAAGTTTTGCCCGGGTCAGTTTTACATCAAGGTGTTTAGGGCCCGAGGCATCTGCTGTAATGAACGGCAGATTGATACTGGTCTCAGTGGATGTTGAAAGCTCCATTTTTGCTTTTTCAGCAGCTTCTTTAAGACGCTGGAGGGCCATTTTATCACTTCTGATATTAATGCCCTGATCTTTTTTAAACTCATCGGCAATATAATCAATGATTCTTAAATCAAAGTCTTCTCCACCCAGATGGGTATCACCGGATGTTGATTTTACTTCAAAAACGCCATCGCCAATTTCAAGAACAGAAACGTCAAAAGTACCGCCGCCCAAGTCAAATACAGCAATTTTTTCTTCGCCTTTTTTATCAAGACCATAGGCCAGGGATGCAGCGGTGGGCTCATTGATAATTCGTTTTACCACAAGACCTGCAATTTTTCCGGCATCTTTTGTGGCCTGCCTCTGGCTGTCATTAAAATAGGCGGGTACGGTAATAACCGCTTCTGTGACTTCTTCTCCCAGGTAATCTTCAGCTGTCTTTTTAATATTTGCCAATATAAAGGATGAAATTTCAGCAGGGCTGTGCTGTTTTCCTCTTAAATTGATTCGGGTGTCACCATTGGAGGCACCTTCAATTTTATAAGGAAGATTAGGGATATCATCCTGGACTTCTTTTGAATTAAATTTTCTTCCAATCAGCCTTTTAACTGCAAACACAGTGTTTTCAGGATTGGTGACCGCTTGTCTTTTTGCGGTTTGCCCAACAGTTCGTTCACCATTTTCAGAAACGGCAACAATGGATGGCGTGGTTCTCCCTCCTTCTGCGTTGGTAATTATTTTTGCTTCACCTGCTTCTATAACTGCTACGCATGAATTGGTTGTTCCTAAATCTATTCCTATTATTTTGCTCATAACATACCCTCCAAGATATTTTTATATTTCTTTAGTTTCTTTGATTTTTTTTTATTTTTTTTGAGACAATAACCATAGCGGGCCGCAGGAGTCTGTTATTAAGCAGATATCCTTTTTGAAGAACCTTTGAGACGGTGTTCTCAGGGAGATCATCTGTTTCTTCCTGAGTGACGGCCTGGTGAAAATTCGGATCAAATGGCTGGTTGTCTGCTTCTACAGGCTTAACATTAAACGTTTCAAAGAGTTTGATCATCTCCTTGTAAGTCAGTTTAACCCCTTCAAGCAGGCTGTCTTCGCTTGAATCGTCTTTGGTTGAAGAAATTGCTCTTTCAAGGTTATCCACAACCGTCAAAAGCTGCCTAAAAATTGCTTCATTGGCAAATTTTTTAAATTCATCTGATTCCCGCTCTTTTCTTTTTTTGTAATTTTCAAATTCAGCAGAAAGCCTTAATACGCGGTCTTTCTCAGAGGCAAGCTGTTCTGTTAACTCTTTTGTGCTTTCCTTTTTTTCGGAAGTAACTTTTGTTTTAGTTTTTTTAACCTTTTTTTTGGGAGAATCTTTTTTAGTTGAGGTGTTATCTTTTTGTTTTTTTTCTTTTGCCAATTTTTTCTCCTGCTCCAAATCGCCCTTAACGTAAGCGTTATCTTATAAAATATAAATTAAATTATGGCAGAAAAATAAGTCTGTTTAAAAGCATGTCAAGAAATAAAATAAAAGGCTTAGAAAGAAAAGATCCGGCTGGCAGAAGAGGGTGCGTAAAATTGCTTGACCGGGATCGATCCACGACACAGAAGAGATCACTTATCGCTGCTTCCTTCCGGACCTGACGAGGTTCATGGCCTTCTGTTACGAGGCGACCGATCAGAATAATCCGCACCGGCCTGCACAGCCGGAAGATGTATATATAATTGTTTCTTATATTTTTTTCAAGATCATTTTTTTTGAAATAAGACTGGTATGCTGAAAGCATTGATTTAATGGAGTTTTGGTGATAGTCTAATCATTAATGTCGGTTAAGGTTTAAGAAAATTCTTACCACGGGAGAATAGTATGAGTGAAATAGTGAGTCAGGGTGATCAGACAATTATTAAACCAGGTATGGATGTTGTTGCTTCCATGGCTGAAGATTTTAAAAAAGAGCTGCTTTCCGTGATTAATGAGTCTTCAGCTGATATTGTCATTGATCTGTCGGGAGTGGAGATGGTTGATTCCGTCGGGATTGGTGTGATTATTGCCACTCATAATACATTGAATCAGTCTGATAGAAAACTTGCCGTTATTAATGTTGCAAAAGATGTTTATGGCCTTTTTACAACAATGAGATTAAACCGTCGTTTTACAGTTGAAGGGGTGGGCTAGCCCAAAGCCGATAAAATGAAATTAGTAAAATTTTGTGGGTATCTACTTTTCTGTCTGTTTTTTTTGCTTTCGGCTTGTCAGGATGATAAGGGAAAAAATGATTATTCAGGTGTGGGAGAGCTGATTTCCGACAGGAACAAGGCGCGCTATGAAGCAGCGAAGAATCCACCTAAAAAGAGTAGCAGCTCAAGAAAGGCAAAAGTGAATAAGGTCGATTCTTCAAAACTCAAAACGACCCCAAAGAAAGAAGAAATTTCATCGATTGTTCTTTATGAGGAAGATATAGAAGTTGTTGGATCAAAATCCGGGCGGACCCTTGCAAAGGGAGTCGCCTATATTAATAAAAAAGGTCAAATTGTAAAGATCAAAATTTTAAAAGAATAAAGAAGAAAATTCTCAAGTTTACTGGTCGGGGCGAGAGGATTCGAACCTCCGACATCTTGCTCCCAAAGCAAGCGCGCTACCAGGCTGCGCTACGCCCCGATGCCAATAATTAATACAGCCACATTAAATATCTTTTTTCGATGATAAAGGCAAGGATTTTTACAAGTGGATCTCATTTTTTTCTAAAATATAGATCAATACTTTCTGCAATGAGCAATGCATATTCTTCAAGAATGTTTTCTATCTCATCCGGATGTTGGGGTAGAAGTGAAATGGATAAGGGTTCAATCAATATGGCTGGCATGGTCGAGGCTTCAAGCATTATGATCGGTGCGCTGTCTGAAAAAAAATAGTTTGGTTTTTTATTGGTCGAAAAGATAGTTAAGAATGAATCGATTGCCTTCTTGCTTTCGCTCAGGTGGATAAGCGGTTGTGATTTCCATGTATTTTCCCCGGCCGCTATTGTGCGACTGTGATTTTTCGGTGGACTAAAATAGTAGAAAAAACCTGAAGGCTTGGCAGAATGATGTAAATGGATGCAGACAAAGAGATCAGCGCTGTTTTTATTGGCAAAAAAAATTCTATCCCGGGAAGACATATTCGTATCCCTGTTCCGGGTTAAGAGTACATTGTAGCGGTCCTCAAGTTTTCTGGCAGTTTTTAAGGCAAGTTTTAAGGCAATATTTTTTTCCTGTAACCCCCCGGATGTAACAAGGCCATTTCTTGTTCCACCGTGTCCGGGATCAATTACAATAATGCGCTGCGTGGTTTGAATGGTTTTTTCCCCAAACCCTGCGCTTGGAATAATCAGTACTGCGGCGATGATAGCAAATAGTAAAACGGTTTGTTTGGCCAATTTTCTTGACACCTTTATAT
>QMMT01000181.1 GCA_003647385.1 Deltaproteobacteria bacterium | reverse complement strand
ATTTGTAAATGCAGATTTGATAGCAAAAGAAATTGATTATGAAAACCCGGAACTTTCAAGTTATCGCGCTGCAACCTTGGCTGCCAGGATACGGGAAGACCTGATTAAGCATGGCGTATCATTCTGCTTTGAAACGGTTTTTTCACATGAATCAAAAATAGATTTTATTGCCAACGCAAAAGCTCGCGGTTATAAAATTACGTTGATTTATATTCATCTGAACTCCCCTGAATTAAATGAGGCCCGGGTTCATCAACGTGTCTCTGAAGGAGGTCATAATGTGCCTTCTGAAAAGATACACAGCCGTATTCCCCGTACAATGAAACATATCAAAACAGCGCTATCCCTGGTAGATGAAGCCAGACTTTTAGATAATTCTTTTCAAGATGATCCCTTTGGGCAGGTAGCAGTTATAAAATCAGGAAAATGCGAAAAACTGATATTTTCTTTGCCTGAATGGGCAAAAAGTATATTATCTTGACATCTACAGGAAGCCACAAAAATAAATGTTGTTTTTATTCAGGTTTTGAGTGCAGGGCGACAAGGACAGCCGAAGACAAAATCAATGCTGTTCCTGCCATTTGTAACCCTCCAATATGCTGCCCTAAAAAAAGGGATGCAAGAACCATTGTCGTTACCGGTTCAAATGTGGACAGCATGGATGCATTAACAGCGCCGGACAATTTCATCCCCTGGAAATAGGCGTAGATGGCAACCACGGTTGAAAGGATAGCGATGGCCATGATGTGCAGCCAATAAACCCCTTTTTCTGGAAAGAAAAATCCTGCTTTAATATTATAGACCAAATAAAAAAAGGCTGCAGAAGCAATGACAACAAGACTGGATGTAAAGGCGTCATTTCTGCTCATTACCCTGGCTCCGGCAATGGTATAGATTGAATAAATCAAAGCTGCACCAATCCCGAGCAGGATGCCTTTCATATTGCCATTGGTTTTAAATCCAATGACCAGTATGGCTCCTGAAATAGCCAGGAATAAGGCAAAAAGCTTATTTTTCGTTAACGTTTCTTTTAAGAAAAAAACAGATAGAACTGCAACAAAGACCGGGTATAGGTAAAGCAAAATTGCCACAAGCGATGGGGGGATGAGGGTGAGTGCCGTGAAATAACAATATGATTGACCTGCATATCCTATCATTCCCATGGCAATGAGCGTATAAAGGTCTTTCCCTTTTGGAAATCGTCTTCTTTGTAACACTGCAATGGGCAGCATGATCATCACTGCAATGATAAACCGATAGAAAAGCAGGGAATGCGTACTGATTCCGGAAAGGTAAGCAAATTTTGCAAAAATAGCCATGGCACCAAAGGATGCCGCTGAAATCAAGATTAACCCTATCCCCAGCAAATGATTCATTCTGTTTGTTTTAAACTTTCTTTTGTCTTTATCTGTTTTTTAAAAAAGGTTTGGAATGTCTTTTCCGTCAGTGTTGGTTTTTTGTCTCTGAGTTGTACAAAAGAAATTTTATTAATCACTTTTTTTTTGGTTGGGAAAATCGGAATTATTTTCCCTGTTTCAATTTCATCCCAAACCAGATGATCTGCTGTAATGGCAAGCCCCATTCCAAGCCGGACACAACTCAAAAGCGCCTGGTGGCTTTCAATGGTCATAATGAGATTAAACTTTGAAATTGGCTTTTTAAAATAATGCCAGAACCAGTGTTTCAGAATAACGGGTTCAACCTCATCTGTTATAAAGTCCATTAACACAAGGGTTTCAAAAGTGACCCTTTTCTTCATTTTAGTTTCAAAATACTCTTTTGAACCTGCCAGGATAAAGGTTTCTTCGGCCAGGGGATCTATTTTGTACTGCTCGGGCTTCCCCAAAAACTGGTCTTTAGCAGAAAAATAATCAATGACTGCAAAATCAAGCACGCCTCTATTTAACATATCAAGCAGCTGGTCCGGTTCGCCAAGACTGATTTTAAACTTCACCTGGTTGTATTTTTTTCTAAAAGCATGACAAATGATCGGAAAATAGGTCCTTCCAAACTCAAGGGGTGCACCAATTCTGAGCAATCCACAGGGGTGGTCCATTGGTTTTGCAATATTCCCTATTTCACTGCCTAAGGTTTCGATAAATGGTTTTATCATATCAAACAATTTATCTGCTGCCTGGGTGGGGATAATTTTTTTGTGGCGTCTGATAAACAGAGGCGTTTTTATTTCTATTTCAAGTTTTTTGATGTGCTGGCTTATTCCCGGTTGAGTAAGATGAAGGTCTTTTGCTGCCATATTAATGCTTTGTAGCGAATAGACATGGTAAAACACTTTTAATCTGTTTAAATCAGGTAGCATAATCAATACTTATTCAATAGATAATAAAGATTAATTTTACTGATTTATAACTTTAATCTATTTATAAAACAAGAAAATAATGAATGAATCACCACCAATGAGGATCAGCAGTGTTACCAGTTACGTTATCCATATTTGCCTGCTTCGGCTGGGGCATAGCCGATTTTATAGGGGGACTTAAAAGCCGGGATCTTCCCACACTTAGCATTTTAATGATCTCTTCTCTTACAGGGACTTTTCTTCTTGGCGGTATTCTTTTATTGTTGAAATCCCCTTTGCCCAGTGACCCGTTGATTTTATGGGCCATACCGGCAGGTTTCATAGGGATTGCTGCCATGTTTATGTTATACCGGAGCCTTGCTGTGGGAAGCATGGCCATCCTGGCTCCCATCAGTGCGACAGGTGTTGTTCTGCCTGTCATCTGGGGGATTTTTTTTGGTGATACCCTCTCGGGTCTGTGCATATTGGGCATGGTCCTTGCTATTTTGGGTTCATTACTGGCTGTCATGGAGTATGATACAAAAAGAAAAAGCAAGAAACTCACCCAAGGAATCGGACTTGCTGCGGGCTCCGCTTTTTTCGTGGGACTCTATTTTATAACAATGGACACGGCATGCACCCATCACCCGATCTGGGCATCCATGATCATGAGATCATCGGCACTCATCATTTTTATCCCCTTGCTCCTTATTAAAACCGTCACTGTTAACATCGGCAAAGTTCAACTGCCTTATATCCTTCTCATGGGTGCCATGGACACCATGGCAGCTTTTTGCTTTGCTCTGGCAACCTCAAAAGGCATGCTCAGTCAGGTTGCCGTTATCAGCTCTCTGTATCCTGTAGTTACCATTGTCCTCTCAGCTGCTATAACGGGTGAAAGGATACAGAAAGTCCAGTTTTCAGGAGTCGTTCTTGCCCTGGCAGGTGTCACACTTATTTCTGCATTTTAATAATGGACCATGAACCTTTGGTTGCTTTTTCTTTTCAAACACGCTAATTTTTAAGATTAATGATAAATGGCGGGTTAGTAAAATCTCCAAATAGATAAAGGATTTGATTTGTTGATGATTCTTCTTCGGATCTTGAAGCATAATTTTTTTGTTTTTTGCATCATCGGTCTCTTTTTTCTATCAGGATGTTCGCTTATCATGTCTTCTGCCACATCTGACATGATGGAACATCTTTCCAGCACGATTCTGAACAATGACGATTTAACCCTGGTAAAAACCGGGGCACCTGCCTATCTGCTGATGATCGACAGTCTGATCAGCAAAGACCCTGAAAATGAAAATCTGCTGTCCACAGCCAGTATGTTATACACTGCCTATGCAGACCTGTTTGTAAGAGATGTTAACAGATCCCGGAAAATGGCTGACAAGGCCTTGAATTATGCTAATCAGGCTATTTGCCTTGAAAATAAGAATGCCTGTAAGCTTAAATCCAAACCATTTGAAGAATTTGAAAAAATTATTTCAACTATGAAAAAGGAACATGTGCCAACCCTTTTCGCCCTGGGCAATGCCTGGGCCGGATGGATCATGGCCAACAGGAATGATTTCAATGCCATTGCCGACATGTCAAGTATTGAGTTGATTATGCAGCGGGTGACTGAACTGGATGAGACCTATAAAGACGGTGCTGCATACCTATACCTGGGAACTTTGGCAACCCTGCTGCCGCCTGCTCTTGGTGGTAAACCTGAGTTGGGGAAACAATATTTTGAAAAGGCTGTCAAATTATCTATGGGGAAAAACCTGATGGTAAAGGTTCTTTATGCAAAAATGTATGCAAGAATGATATTTGACAGGAAACTTCATGATCAATTGCTCAACGAGGTAATAGCTGCTGATCCTTATGTGCCGGGGTACACTCTTGTAAATACCTGGGCTCAGATACAGGCCGGAGAATTGATTGAGAGTTCAGATGATTATTTTTAAATGATGTTCAACCGGAGATATCCATGATTTTGAAAATTCTTAAACGATTGGCATTGATACTGTTGATTATATTTACAACAGATACTGCCTATGCTGTCAAACTGAAAATCGCCACCCTTTCGCCGGAAGGTTCCATGTGGATGGAGAAAATGCGGATGGGAGCCAGTGAGGTCAGTAAAAAAACCGATAACCGTGTGATATTCAAATTTTATCCCGGTGGCGTCATGGGCAATGATAAAACCATTTTAAGAAAAATTCGTATTGGCCAGCTGCACGGTGGAGCTGTTGTGGCTGGAAGCCTTTCCCAGTTTTTCCCGGCAAACCAGATCTATGCACAGCCTTTGAAATTTAAAAACCTTGAAGAAGTCAGCTATGTCAGACAATATATGGACCAATATATCATTGACGGACTTGATAAGGCCGGATTTGTAACTTTTGGGCTCATGGGCGGTGGATTTGCATACATTATGTCACAAAATCCCATTGAGACGATAGAGGATCTAAGGAGACAGAAAGTATGGATTCCGGATAATGACAAAATAAGCCAGGATTCCATTAAGGCCTTTGGTATTACCCCCATTCCTCTGCCCATTGCAGACGTGCGAACCAGTCTCCAGTCCGGTTTGATTAACACGGTGGCAACCTCTCCTGTGGGTGCGGTTGTACTGCAATGGCATACCCAGATTAAATATGTAACCAACGTGCCCCTGATTTATCTTCATGCCGTACTTGCCATTAATAAAAAGAGCTTTTTAAAAATTGCACAATCAGACCGAGAAATCGTCACCCAGGTTATGACCCGTGCATTGAGGCAAATTGATATCAAAAACAGGGAGGATAATATCAAAGCAATCCAGACGTTAAAAAACAGGGGGATAACATTTATTACACCCTCTCAGAACGCTTTGGATGACTGGTATGAAGTCGGCAGAAATGCAGCCAGAAAAATGGTTGATTCTGGAATTCTGCCCCAGGATGTAGTTGACCAGCTGGATGCCCTCCTGACAGATTTTCATTTAAAAGCACACATTAAAAATGACCAGTAAAAAAGAATCTCTCCCTCAAATAATTATTTTAGTTCTTCAAAAACTTGAGGACAGTATTCTTATAGGGCTTTTACTTTCAATGATCTGCATGGCAGTACTGCAAATAAT
>QMMT01000180.1 GCA_003647385.1 Deltaproteobacteria bacterium | reverse complement strand
GTGTTTCAACAAATGGTGGTAGAAAGATCATTATCTTTTCAAGCGGTCTTTTTTGACCATAAACCCTGGTATGAAATTGACACAATTGAAGATCTTGCATTTGCTGAAAAGCTGTTTCCAACTAAAACCAGCAAACCGCTTTCTTTTTATGATATAGAACCTGACCATTTAGAAGATACAGACCTGTACACCCGTAACTCCTTTGTTGAAGGAAGTCTGTATGCCCGATCTTGATTATGAAAATCAGATAGAAAAATATGAATTTATTTCCGGTCAACATGGCGGATACTATCGCCATGATTTTATAGATCATGCGTATTTATATAACCTTTACTTCCCGCCTGAAGAGGTGTTTACCTGTTTTAAAAACAAAATTCATGACCTTGTCTTGAACTACCCTGTTGCACAGGATATGCTTGCCTCTCTTGTGGGCAAGTTGATCAGCCAACGGCCTGAACACATTGCTGTCGGTAATGGTGCAGCAGAACTGATAAAGATTGTCTCAGGAACCATTGCCCGAAAAATAGTTGTTCCAGTACCTTCGTTTAACGAATATGTGAATGCTGCACCAGCAGGGCGTGCCATAGAATTTCTCCTTGAGATACCCTCTTTTGAACTGGATGTAGATAAATTTGCCGCCCGCATCATTGAAGCCCATGCAGATGTTGCGGTTGTGGTCACACCGAACAATCCAACCGCCATGGCTGTTCCAAAATCTGATCTGATACGTCTGGCAAAGAAATTGGCCGGTCATGACTGTCTCTTGATTCTTGATGAGTCCTTTGTTGATTTTGTTCATGACCCAGACCAGGTATCCATGGCAGATCAAATTGGAACGTATCCCAATATCGCAATTTTTAAAAGTATGAGTAAAGCATACGGTATCTGTGGTCTTCGGATTGGCTATCTTTTGACAGAAAATGACAATTTTATAAAAGCGGTTCGCCAGGGTATCCATATCTGGAACATTAATGGATTTGCTGAAGAATTTTTAAGGATTTTGCCTGATTATCGAGATGCCTTTATTAAAAGCTGCAATCAGGTGAAAATGGATCGGGATAAACTTTATGGTGATTTAATGGCTATTTCAGGGCTCACGGTATATAAACCCGATGCCAATTATATTTTTTGCCGGTTACCAGATAACGGACCAAGTGGGCCGGAGCTGACCCAAAGATTATTTGTTGACCATAATATGTATATCAAACACTGTCAGGGTAAAACCATGCCTGATTCAGATCGATATATCCGTATTGCCGCCCGCACCAAAGAAGAAAACGCCAACCTGTTTCAGGCGATGGGATTGGTTCTGGGTGTCAATAATAAATAGAGAGGAATGGATGAGCACATCACAATCGAAACCGTCACACGAGACAGGGATGCTCTGGTTTGCGAAAGATCTTCCCAACCTCTGTTCTCTTGCCGGGCTTTTATGTGCACTGCTGGGGATATACTTTGCCGTGTTAAAAAATTTTCCGGCAGCTGTTATCGGAATGATATGGGCAGTCCTTTTTGACTGGGGTGATGGCATTATTGCCCGTAAAATCAAGGGCAGAACAAATGAACAAAAAGATTACGGGGCACAACTGGATTCATTAATTGATATGGTAAGCTTTGGAATCTGTCCGGCTGTTTTTCTCCTGAGCTATGGAAATTTCAGTGTATGGTTTTTGCCAGGTGCCTTTGTTATTGTTGCCACAAGTGCGATCCGTTTGAGCTATTTCAATATTTTCGGTCTTGTTGACAGTACTACCTACAAAGGGCTTGCGCTTGACAACAATGTTATCGTTTTTGCTTTTGTTTTTTTGTTTGAATCCTTTTTTGCTCCTGCTGTTTTTTCAACTATACTATACACAATGTTTATAACCATGGCCGGGCTAAACCTGTCACCACTTCGAACACCAAAATTTTCTGGTAAATGGTTTTATGTACTCATCGTTTATACTGTTGTATTAACAATTATATACTGCTGGATATTATCAACCTGAGTATAACACATTAATTAAAAGGGTAAGATTTAACACTCAAAGCTCATTATTCAATCCATAGTGACCATCAGCACTATAATTTTTAAGACGAATTGTGAAATCGTCATAATGGGGAAAATTTTCTGTACCATTTTTTATATCAATGCAAATTGGTCTGTACCAAAATACACAATCATGCAAATTGGTCCTTGTTTTTTTAAAATAGAACGGATAGGATTGAATCAGAAAAATACGAATAGGATACTGCATGGATAAAATAAAAAGAATATATGAGTCCGTTTTAAAAGACCATTTCTCAATGAACCGCCAAATGGCATTTTTATGCGGCCCCCGTCAGGTGGGAAAAACTACTGCTGCCAGGAAAGAAGTGCCGGTTGTGTATATTAACTGGGATGATCAGACAGACAGACAGATCATTCTAAAAGGACCGAATGGGGTTTATCATCATTACAAATTAGCAGATTTTAATAAGTCCAATATCCAACTGGTCTTTGATGAAATTCATAAATATCCTCGGTGGAAACAATTTTTAAAAGGATTTTTTGATAAGTATCAGGGTGATTTTAAAGTTCTCGTTACAGGCAGTGCAAGACTCAATGTTTTTAAACGGGGCGGGGACAGCCTCATGGGAAGATATTTTTTATATCGGATGCATCCCCTTTCAGTAGGAGAAATGGTCCGAACCACTTTTGGCCAGAGTGAGATTCGACAGCCCGCAAAAGTGGAGAAAGATCTCATACCGCAGTTATTGAAATTTGGTGGTTTTCCCGAGCCATTTTTGAAAGGTGATCAGCGGTTTTATAATCGTTGGAAAAGGATGAGAACCGAACAATTTTTCTATGAGGATGTCAGGGATTCTACAAATATTAATGCCATAGCGCAGCTTGAAATTTTATCAGAAATTTTAAAAGAAAGAGCAGGACAGCTTGTCAACTACAGTACCCTGTCCAACGAAATTCAGGTGACGGTCAATACGGTTAAAAAATGGATAGAGACACTGGAGTCCTTATATTTTTGTTTCAGGGTGCGCCCCTGGTCGAATAATATTCCAAAGGGACTTCGAAAACAGCCGAAAATATATCTGTGGGACTGGAGTTATATTTCGGATCAGGGTGCAAGACTTGAAAATTTTATTGCATCCCACCTTTTAAAAGCCGCTCATTTTTGGACCGATGTCGGGTTTGGAGATTACGGAGTCTATTTTTTACGTGATAAAATGAAAAGAGAAGTTGATTTTTTAATGATCCGCAATCATAAACCCTGGTTTATTGTTGAGGTAAAGTCATCTGCAAACAAACGAATCAGCCCGGCACTTGAGTACTTTAAAAACATATTGGGAATTGATCATGCATTTCAGGTTGATTTTGGAACTGATTTTATACAAAGAGATTGCTTTCAAGAAAAACGATCCATAAGAGTGCCTGCAGCGACATTACTTTCTCAACTGGTATGAAATATCTGGGTTAAAGAATATCCGCATAAATCCGGGTTATGTTAAGTGACAAGGAGAGAATTATGAAAAATAATATCAAAATTTTAGAAGTTGTAGCCCTTGTTGAGGATATTCCGAAATGCGGATTGGTTATCGGGCAAGTCGGCACTATTGTTGAAATCCTTGATGATGAGATATTTGAGGTGGAATTTTGTGACAATGACGGTAGGACTTATGAATCTTTAGCATTACGTGCCAATCAACTAATGCCTCTCCATTACTCTCCAGTAGCCGCTTGATTCAAGAAGCTCTGGTTATATCTATAAATATTTTCCGATGCAATATACTCACGCAAACGGTCCGCAACTTTTTTGGAGACAAATTGAATGGGTCACATACTCCGGGAAAGAATTTTTTAAATCTGCTAAAATGTGATGTATAAGTAACATAATGTACCCTTCTTAAATTTTCCTGGCTGTGATAATGCTACTCCCGTCTGGCATTACAGTACGCTTGAAATTGTCAAACCCAGCCTCCTCAAGCCAATCTTTATGTTCCTCCTCGGCATATGCCTGTCCTTCTTCATAAACATTTATAAATACCAAATTGAAGGCTACCAACTTCTGGGGGGAAATACGTGAGTTATCAAGTATGCCATATCCTCTGATATAGATATCTCCGCCCGGATTGATCACACGACTTATATTTTTAACTGCTCGACGGGCATCCGCTTGTGAAAGTACCTGTAAAAATGCAGTCATAACCACAGCATCATATGTCCCGGATATCTGATCATTAACCGCATCGGCCGTTAATATTTTCACCCTTTTTTCAGCATTTGCTTTCTTTATATATTGTCGGGTTACAGGTGTTACCGCCGGCAAATCAATAACAGTGGCGTGGATGTCTGGGTACGCCTCAATAATGGCAACAGATAATCCGCCCGATGAGAATAATCACAAAAAACAATGGATAAATGGATAAAAATTTGCAAGATATGCAAGGTTTTGGGTTGGAGTTCCCCCCCTTATCTTGCAAATAATTAAAGGAACTCCTGCCTCATAAGAACTTTTAACTCAGGCAGGAGATATGTTATCAGAACTTTTAAAAAATAAAAATCTTTTTTATCATCTTTACACCATAGATAAAAATGTTGCTGAACAATACAGACAAATGCCATGTCCACTTTGTGGTGGGCCACTGTATTTTGCAAATTATCTTCGTAAACCACGCGGAGAGCCTGAAGGAGTTTCAGAAAAATGTTTCATTCGATTTAGCCTGTGCTGTGGCACCGAAGGGTGCAGACACAGGGTGATGCCTCCTTCCTGCCGTTTTATAGGCAGAAAAATTTACTGGCATATTGTTATCCTGGTCATTCTTTCAGATTGGCATAATAAAACAACCAACATTTTTAAACTGTCAAAGTTGTTTGGTGTTTCAAGGAATACTATTGGCCGATGGATTGTTTTTTATCAGGATATTTTCCCCTCAAGCCCTCAATGGCAATTGATTCGAGGTCAGGTGGCAGCTTCTATAAAGAGCAATGAACTTCCGGCAAACCTTGTTAATTATTTTTTAAGTTTTAAATCTAGTGCAAAAGAAGCCCTTGTTTCCTGCTTGTCATTCCTGTCTCAGGGTGCGGGAATTTATCAAAAAATCAGGGCAGGATAATCCCACGCAGAAGACGGGCATTTTTTTTAACAAAAAAATCAATTATGAAGTGGTTCCATGATTTTAACCCTTAAATTGAAAGGAACCATAATTATGAGCAGTAAAACTCAAAACCTTGTAGACAAATGGGCAGTGTTTCGCTTCTCGGTTGTTGGTGGTTTGCTTGCAAGACCACCGGCAAATGGAGAGTTACGCAAAGAGTTGGAAAAACTTTCCTCCCAGGCCTATATGCACCCTGTGCATAACCGACTGACTATTTTTCATTTTTCAACCATTGAGTGCTGGTATTACAGAGCAAAAAATGCCCAGGACCCCATTGTTGCATT
>QMMT01000179.1 GCA_003647385.1 Deltaproteobacteria bacterium | reverse complement strand
TCGGCATTAGCTGGGATTCCATTATTCAGGTGGAAGAGACTGTACCAGATCTTTGGGGTGAAAAATGGAATGAGCATCTTAAACAAGAGGCTACAGCTGATACACTTGGTAACTAGTGCAGCGGCATGTGAAGTGCAGGCGGAAGTTGTTTAGCCTGCACTTTAACTCACTCAAATGTTAAGGAGATAAAATCATGTATAAGAAAATTTTATTTAGTACCTGCCTGACTGAGTATTGCGAGCATATTTTCAACTTTGCCTTGAATTTGGCTAAAGAAAATGATGCAAAATTGTTGATATATTATGGTATAGGTCGCATCAATCTCGATGAAACTCAAGCTGAGCAGGCAATTATAGATGCAGAAGACAAAGTGGCACAAGCCTATGTACAGCAGATGAAAGAAAAAGAATTTGAAAATTATGCCATCAATGTCCGCGATGGAGATGTCGTCAGTGAGCTCTCAAAGCTGGCCCGCAATGCAGCCGTTGATCTGATGGTCATGGGAACGTCCACGGATACGCCTCTTGCCATGGGCGGAAGTCCGAACGTAGGAACACTTGGTTCAGTTACAGCGGACGCTGTTTTATGGGCACCCTGTCCCGTGATGATTGTCCCGCCGTCATTGATACCGGGACTTGCAAGAGGTTGATAATGTCGTTTCGTCAAACACGTGTCACTGTTGATTAAAAACATAACAGTGACACCCATAAAATAAAAGGAGACATATTATGTATGCGTTAATATATGATGATCATAACCTGGATGAATCTAAAAAAAAGGTTATTTCCGTTCACAAAACCAGGGAAGCATCAGACAAGGCTTTGTCAAAAAGGCAGGACAAATTGGGAAGAAGAGTTTATGAGTGCAATACCCGCATTGTATGGACAGATAAAGCTGTGAGTGCAGATGATGTACTTGAAACAAGTGAATTTGTTACCTGGCGTCCAGGTGAAGATATTCCCGTTGGTGAGTTAAACAGTGATTCAGATTAATTATTTAGCATAACAAATTCTATCAAGGAGCTTATCATGGACGAACAATCATTCAGTGATACTGCAATAGTGGCCTGTGGAACCATGAGCCCTGAAATCAACTATCTTGTTAAAGAAGGATTTCTTGATACTCAGCACATTTTTTATACGACACCAGGTCTTCATCAGGATATCCCTGAACTTGAAACTCAACTGTTAAAATTTATAGAAAAAGCCAAGGCCGTTGCCAAAGGTGTGATTGTTGTCTATGGCGGTAAGTATTGCTATGTCAATCCCGATAACCCGACCCGGTTAATGCAGACAATTATAGAAGAACAGGGATTAAATGTCGGCAGGGTAGAAGCCTCGCACTGCATGGGGATGCTGGCCACTGACGATGAGATGAAGCAGATTGCCCAGGAACTTGCAGCAGGTGAACCGGTCTGGTTTATGACACCGGGCTGGGTTAAATATCGAAAACAGGTCTTTGACGGCTGGGATAAAGCAGTCGCTAATGAAAATTTTCCCAGGCATACGGGGGGATGTGTTGTCCTTGACGGTATTGGATATCTGGATCAGTATATGGCGGAGAGTCCGGAAGAGTTTCTTGAATATTGTGACTGGATGGGGATTTCCATGCAGGCATATCCCATAACCCTGGATCGTTTTAAGGGTCTGCTGATGGACCAATTGAAAATTTTAAAAAATATTGCTACTTAAATTGAACTGTCGGAAGATTAGAATCATTATTGTTAAATTAGAGATACAATTAAAAACGGAGACCGTATGAGACTTGTTATTATCGGTGGAGATGCAGCAGGTATGAGTGCTGCAAGCAGAGCAAAGAGAAAAGATCCGGATATTGATATTATTGTATTAGAGCAAACCTATGATGTTTCTTACAGTGCCTGTGGTATGCCCTATAATATTGCTGACCCCCAAAGGGATATGGAAAAACTGGTGGTAAGAAAGGCTGATGTTTTTATTGAAAAAAATAAAATAAATCTTCTGACCGGACATAGAGCCACGGCCATAGATCGTGCAGCAAAAAAGGTGTCTGGCATTAAGGCTGGTGGAGAACCGTTTAGCTTTGACTATGATATATTGTTTATTGCCACGGGTGCCTCATCTGTGGTACCTGACCTGCCGGGATTTGATCTGCCCCAGGTGATGTCCTTAAAAAGTCTTGAACAGGGTAAACTAATAAAATCTTATATTCAAGAGAACAGGATCAAAAAAGCGGTGATTATCGGGATGGGATATATTGCACTTGAAATGTGCGAAGCTTTTGAGAAAAGAGGTGTAAAAGTGAGTATGGTTAAGCCGGGACCGGTTTTTCTGCCCTGGCTGTCCCCTGGTCTTGCCGAGGTTATTTCTGAGGAATTAAAAAATAAAGGCGTTGATATCTATTCAGGAACCGCTGTTGAAAAAATCGAACCATTGAATGACGGTGTCCGGGTGTGTTGTGATAACTCGACTTTGGATGCTGATATGGTTCTGGTGGCAATGGGGGTAAAACCCTGTAGTGACATGGCAAAAGAGGCGGGTCTTGAATTGGGGATTTCAGATTCGATAGCCGTTGACCGGCAGTTAAAAACCTCAGATAAAGATATTTATTCGGCAGGAGACTGTGCAGATACATATCATGTCGTAACGGATAACAAATGCTGGATTCCACTTGCATTAATAGCCAACAGGGCAGGGTGGGCTGTTGCTGATAACGTTACAGGGACAAAAACCCGTCTTCAAGGAATTGCCGGGACGTCTGTTTTTAAAGTTTTTTCCCTTGAGGTTGCCCGATCAGGCTTGAATTTTAAAGAAGCCGCAGATGCAGGATTTGATCCCGTTGAAAACAGCGTGAAAACAAGGTCCAGGGCACATGGGCACCCAGGATCAACACCCATACATATTAATATGGTGGCGGATAAAAAGACCGGTCGCCTGCTGGGGACTCAGATGGTGGGAAAAGAAGGAGTTGCCCACAGGATTAATGCTGTTGCCGTTGCTCTGCATAACAAGATGACGGTTGCAGATTTTTCCCAGACCGACCTGGCCTATGCACCACCGTTTGGCCCGGTTTGGGATCCTTTGTTAACAGCCGCCAATCAATTGGTTAAAAAAATATAGTTTTTTAAATCCAATAAAATTGGATTTTATAATAGAACCACTAATGGTATTAATATTTTTAAATTAAAAGAATTGTGAGGGATTTTCCCATGGCAAATGCAATCACTCTTGGCCGAATGCCTTTATTATTTATATATATAGCGTTATTACACACGGGTCGTCCAACCTTTATTTTTTGGTGTGTCCCGTTTATTGTCCTGATAATGCTTCTTGACATGGTCGATGGTATGGTTGCCCGCCGCTTGAACCAGACCAGTCTACTGGGCAGTTCTCTGGATATAGCGGTTGATCGTGCTCTGGAAATTATTCTTTGGGTAGTTTTTTCCTGTCTGGGGTTGATTCCACTTTTGATTCCTCTGATTGTCATTACCCGTGGTACAATTACTGATGCTGTGCGCTGTGTTGGAAACTCCAAAGGCGAAGCAGCTTTCAATCAGCTGAAAAATCCCATCAATCACTTTCTTGTATCTTCGCGTTTTATGCGAGACTTTTATGGTGGTATAAAAGGAACTGCTTTTGCAGTATTAACCCTGGATCTGGGTTTTCAGACACTTGAGCATCCCTGGGCTGGCTGGATTCATTCCTTTGCCGTGGGAATTTCCTGGGCTACGATTGTGTTGACTATTGTGCGGGGAATACCGGTGATCGCTGAAGAAGTTTCATTCCTCAAAAAACCGTCTCCTAGTGAAGGTTAGGACACTGGTTCATAATGAATGTTCAAGCATTTTTAAACAGTAAATTAGGCGTCGGTTTAGGATTTACAATCATGCGGAGCATTCCTGCACCCATAAGCTATCCCATGGTTAATTTTTTTGCAAAACAATTGGCTCGGATGGAAAACTTATCATTGGTACAGTCTGTTCGAAAAAATCAACTAATCATTCATAATGGCAGGCGTTCATCCACGGATCTGCAAAAGGCTATAACAGACGTATTTGTTTATGCCGGACGTTGTTTAGTCGATTTTTATCGAACGTTAAAAGATCCTGCTGCACTACAGGGAAAAATTTTAAAAAATGAGGCCCTCGAACGACTTATCAGGCTGAGCCGTGATAAGCATTTTGGTGCGTTTCTGGTTGTGCCCCATATGAGTAGTTTCGACCTGATGCTGCTGGCAGCTGCTGCTCTAGGGTTTGAGGCAAAGGTGTTAACGTTTGGCAAACCAACTGGGGGATATAAATTACAGAATGATATCCGGGCGACCAGCGGCCTTGAAATTATGCCGGTAAGCCGGGATGTACATGAAAAATCCATTGATGTTATGCGTAAAGGCGGATTTGTCCTTACTGCGATTGATCGCCCAATATCGCGACTAAAACGGAAATTAAATTTCTTCGGTCGTCCAAGCCCGCTTCCAGCAGGCCATATCCGAATGGCATTAAAAGCCGATGTGCCTATTTTGGTAGCCGCAGTTCATATGAACCATGATGGGCTTTATCAGCTGAGTTTGTCTGACCCCATTCCTATGATTCATATGTCTGATCCGGATGAAGAAATTCGCTGTAATGCTGAAAAAATTTTGCAGATAATCGAAGATTATATCCGGTCCCATCCCGCACAGTGGCAGATGTATTATCCTGTTTGGCCGAATTGAGAATTTTTTTTTACAGGTAGTTTATGGACACAATCCCACTACAATTTGTCCGGATTATTATTACCGGTGGATTTGTTCTCATTGGATGCGGTTTTTTATATGGAATTTCTTCAGGTCATCAACAGGACCTCAGGTTATTTAATTTTTTAAATCTAAAGCTTGCCAGGATGGTTCCGTTTTACCGTTTGATTTGGCCGTTGGGAAAAACGCCTTTCATGATGATTATGCTGGGTGTTTTGTATTTTACCGGCTGGTCTTCCGGCTTTCGTGCAACTATAATTTTTGGTATCATTGCCTGCCTTGAACGATTAATCAAATGGGTGGTTAAACGACAACGCCCTTTTTTTATAGTGCCGGATGTACAGATGTCTCAACCTCAACAGCCAAATGACCCGTCTCATCCTAGCGGAGATGCAATGCGTATATGGTATTTAGCTTTTGTTATTCCAATGGCTTTTGGACTACCGATATCGATCCTTCTTCTTTTGTGTAGTATCGCTGTACTCGTCAGTATAGGACGTATCTCGCTTGGGGTCCATTTCCCACTAGATGTGATAGGAGGAACGGGGCTTGGCCTGGTTGGCGCTGGTATTTATCAATTGTGGCAATAACTTGATCAAATTTAATTTTTATGAAAGCCCATTTTTTTATGAGTCTTGAGCCATTGCAGGCTCTTTCTGGCAGCCAAAGGGAATACTCCGATCAAAACAAATGACAAGACAATTC
>QMMT01000178.1 GCA_003647385.1 Deltaproteobacteria bacterium | reverse complement strand
GGGCCAAAATTTTTAACCGCCCTGGTAGTTGGCTATGAGGTGGCCATCCGGGCCGGGGTGATCCGGCATGCAACTTATGAGACATACCATTCTTCCGGAAGCTGGGGTGCCATTGGAGGGGCTGCGGCTGCTGGAAAACTTTTAGGACTTTCTCCGGAAAAGTTTTGTCATGCTCTGGGTGCTGCTGAATATCATGCTCCCATTGCGCCCATGATGAAATGTATTGAGCGGCCGGGCATGGGAAAAGACAGTATCGGCTGGGGGTGTATGGTGGCCATGATGTCTGCGATGATGGCGGACAAGGGCTTTACCGGTATAGATCCGCTTTTTGATGATTCCCCTGAACCGGAATGGATTAACTCTTTAGGCAGGGTTTTTGAAATTATGAACCTCTATTTTAAACCTTATTGCGCTTGCCGGTGGGCCCAGCCGGGAGTGGATGGAGCCTTGAAGATCATAACGGAAAACAGTCTTGACCCTGAAGATATAAAACAGATCAAAGTCTTTACATTCCAAGAATCAGCCGCCTTAAGCACAGATTATCCTCAAAATACAGAAGAAGCCCAGTACAATATTGCATTCCCCATTGCTGCCGCCCTTCTGGACGGTGAGGTTGGTCCTGCTCAGGTGCTGCCGCCAAGACTATTAGATAAGGATATCCATCAGATGATGGATAAAATTGAGATTATTGCTGAAGAACGGTTCCAGAAAGAATTTCCGGACAAGGCTGAGTCAGAGGTTGAGATCATGGCCACAAAAGGAAAACTGTTTTCTTCAGGCGTAATGTCGGCAAGATGGGATACCCATAGTACATTGCCGACAGATCTGGAGCTTGAAAATAAATTTTTATGGCTGGTATCTCCTGTTTTAAGTAAAACAAAGGCAGAATCTCTGGTAAGCCTGATCCGGGATTTTGACCAGGAAGAAAGACTGGATAAATTGTTTGATTTATGTGTTATATCATAAATAAAATCAGACGATGAGGGGTTTATGATAGTTGAAAAATTTTTTTCTGAAAATTTGGAAAATATTTCCATAGGGATTGCCAATATCAATCCAAAAACCAAAGATATGGAGGGAAATAAAAATAGCATTATTGAAGCTTTAAATCTGTTCTCTGAGAAAAAAGTAAATCTTGTGATTTTTCCTGAATATTGCCTCTCCGGATATTTCTGGGAAAATGAAAAAGAATGCAGATCTTATATGGAAAAGGCCTGCCTGGATCATTTGACAGACTGGCTTGACGAAATCGTCCGGTTATATATAAACAAAACCCTACAGTATATTGTGTTTAACGGTCTTATAAAAAACAAGGAAGATTCGAATAAATATTTCAATATCAGCTTTGTCCTGGACCAGACCGGCAATTATTTTGATCAGGACAGAACCTATAAAAAGACCTATCTTCCCCGGTTTGAGAAAGAATATATATCGTCAGGTATCAATGATACATTGGTGCTTGAGACAGCATGGGGAAAATTTGGATTCCTGACCTGCTGGGATATCTATTTTCCCAGACTTGTCCAGAAACTCGTCAATATTAAAAAAGTGGATGCTCTCATTGTTAATGCTGCCTGGAGGAAACAAGGAGAAAGAGAATACAAGGGACTTAACATAAAAGAGGAATCATATTATAAATTTCTCTGGAACTTGATTTCGCCGGCGCTGGCCTTTCAAAATCAGGTATGGGTTTTCGCTGCAAATGCGGTAGGGCCGCACAGCTTGGAAGGGGTTGATTTTTGCGGTGGTTCAGGTATATGGAGCCCTTCCGGTATCAATATGTTAAAAGGATCGGATATTAAAGAAGAACTTTTAATCCTCCACAATATTGATATGATTCATGAGGTTGAAGTAGAGCGAAATGACGATGAATTAAAAGGAATAATATGAACCTACCTGATTTTTTAATCCCTTGGATAGATCGTTTCTATGAACCCCTGGAAATGGATCTTTTGCAAATACTATCAAGCCAACCCCTTGAAAAAGAACAAATAGTAACGCTTTTTAAAAAAATAAATACCCTGAAAGATGATAATAACTTTGATCAATTTTTGAAGAGAGCCTGGCAAAGGGGAGTTATCAAATTTCTCGATAACGGGCAAATCATACCCGAGGATTTCCATATCAGATTTGAATACTGGGCATTGTTTGAAGGGTGGAAGGATATACCTTCTGAAATAAAAGATAAGTTAAATGATTGGGAGTTAAATCATTATATTGCATCCCATGCCCAGAGTGCAGAAGACCTGAAAAAAGGGCAGCAAAGAGATCATTCTAAAATAATTCCAGAATACCTTTTACTGAATGAAGTTGAAGCTTTGTTTAAAAAAATCCCTAAGTTTTATTTATGGCCCTGCAACTGCCGGGCAATGATGGAAAGCTGCCAGCAATCTGAATATACCTGTATCAGGTTCTCAAATAAACGGGGAATTGGATGGGAAATTTCAAGACAAAAAGCCCTGGGCATTGTAAAAGAGGCCAATAAAAATGGATTGATGCAGAGTGCTGAACTAGGGCTGGATAAACAGGGCCGGATGACAGGCGCGTTATGCAATTGCTGCAGTGACTGCTGCTTTCCCCATCAGCTTTCCCAACATCTCAATGTTCAAAAATACTGGCCCTTGAGCCGTTATACGGCACAGGGACCAACCCAAGACTGCAGCAAGTGTGGAAAATGTGTCCGGCGATGTCCTTTTGATATTATATCCCAGGAAAAAAATACCAAAGAAAAGAAACGCCTGGTTCCTGTGATTGATGTCGATCAGTGCCGGGGATGCGGTGTCTGTGCCACTGGATGTCCTGAAGGTGCGATTAAACTCAAACAAATAAGAACGTCAGTGTTTGAAAAACAATTCCAATAAGCATTAATCGTTAAAGTATTTTTTAAAAAGGTAAATCTTTATTGATCTTGCAGGCCATGGGAGCACCCTTTCCAATCGAGGCAAAACATTTCAAGCATTCATCACAGGCAATGATATCATCATCATTTCCGTCAAGCATTTTTTGCGCTGATAAAGGATCACAGATCATCTGACGTCCAACAGCAACCAGGTCAATTTTTTCATTTTCCACGGCGTTAACCGCTGCCCGGCCAATACCAAACTTGCCCACCGCAATTACCGGCAGGCCGATTTTTTCTTTAAATGCAGCTGTAAGGGCAACATTTGATCCTGAAGGGTGATCTTTAGGCAAAGCCGAAGATCCCATGAGTATTTTTTTGCGTGTGACCTTCAGGTTGTTATCAACCTCTTTCCAGCTGCCATGGGCAATCAGAGTGATATCTAAAACATCCACGCCTTCATCTGCCAGCAATCTACCTATGATAAGCGCATCCTCAAGGGTTTGCCCTCCCTTGATTCTTTCTTCGGCATTTATCCGAAAAAAAATGGGATAGGCAGGTCCTAAATTTTTGCGTACGCTCTTTACTATCTCCAAAGCCAGTGTCGCCCTTCCTTCAGCGTCACCTCCATAGCGGTCCTCTCTTTTATTTGTCAATGGAGATAAAAACTGGCTCAGTAAATAGAGATGGGCTCCGTGAATTTCAACACCGTCAAATCCGGCTTTGGAGGCTCGTATCGCGGCTTTTGAAAAATCATTGATTAATTGCTCTATGTCTTTCGTTGTCATGATAACCGGGCTTACATCTGGCCGGAAGGCTACTCCAGATGGTGAAAATCCCTGTTTTTTGTCTTTACTCGGTGGGCACCTCGGCCCTGCATGATTTAATTGTATAACCGCCAGGGCACCCTGCTGCTGAATGGTTTCTACCAATTTGGTCATGCCGGGAATCTGAGAATCATTCCAGAGCCCGAGACTACAGGGAACGATACGCCCACTTTCTTGAACAGATGTTGCTTCAACAATTGTAATCCCCACATCCTTGGAACGTGTCTCGTAAAAATGGAGGATATCTTGAGTAACCAAACCTTCGGATGAACCGTAGTTCGTTGTAATTGGAGGCAGCACAAGCCTGTTTCTGATTGACAATTGTTTTATCGTCAGTTTCGTATTGAGTATTGTCATTTGTCTCTTTTCTCCCGAAGAAAAATGTTTTATTGACAGATCATTGCACATGGCTGCATGATAATTATGTTCTGACTATGGAAAAATTTTTTTATCCCGTCTCCTGACTGAACATTTAATCTTCACCACCCATCTCTTTCAACAACTTACGCATATAAGGCACCCTGTTCGTGAAAATCCCATGTACTTTATATTGAAGAGCTTTCTTAAGATTCTTTTTACTGTTGACAGTAAAAGGATTTATCTTTTTTCGTAGAGAACGTGCAATCTTCACAGTTTCATCAGTAAGATGATCAATATTGGGATGAAGATAATTAACCTTTGTTTCGATAAGCCGGGCTTTCAGGTCTGCCGGTGGTTCATGTATAAGAAGAGCAGTCTTCAATTTTGGCCTGTAGTCAGCAAGAACAAGAAGAGGCAGATGAAAAAACGATGAAATGATAATCTGTGACGAAATTTCATAGTGTTCTATCATATCAATGATTTCTCTTTCCAGGTGCTTTTCCTTCAACTCAATATTGAGCATAATATCGGTATCCTTTGCCAGAAGAAGCACTTCTTCTAGTAGAGGAACCCTCTCATTCTTGGAACCAAGCCTAACTTTTCTTACTTCTGTAAAATTAGCTTTCTTCAGTGAAATATCATGCCCGGCTATCCGCTGAAGATTGTCATCATGAACCACATAGAGATGCTTTTTCTTTCCTTTCCGGACATCAAACTCAATCCACTCAGCCTTCTCACGAATTGCCCTTTTAAAGGATACAATAGTATTTTCTGGTTCTTTTTCAGGTGACCCGCGATGGGCATATAATTTAATCATGGCAAACTCAATCAACGCTATATTTTATTATTATTTTTCAATCACAATTTCTTTAATAAATACTATTAAACTTAATAGCCAATAACATATTTAACACTATCATAAAACACACAAATAGGGATGCTGTCAAAGCAATTTGCGATAAAATTAAATTAGATTATCGAAATAAAGGTGTATTTTTATTCATAAGACTTATTTTTGAAAATAATCTGGCACAACATGTCTTGAAAGAAAATCTTTTTTATTTTCAACATATTTGATTAAATCTTTTTCAATTAAAGGATCTATATCAGGTTTTTCATAGGCCAAAAGCCTTTTCTCAAGCAATTGTGAGGCTCTTTGATCTATTTGTCTGGGGTCCATTTCCAACCATTTGGAATGAAGGGTTCGAATGTTTAAATCCGGAATATAAAATTCACTTCTGCAACGCATGGCTGTGTGGGGCTCAATAAGATAGTTACCGGAAGTTCCCAGTTTTTTTATCAACTCCATTGCAAAGGCATCTTCATTGAATTCAATGGGCTTCATCAGTTTCTTGATGGCACAGCATAAATCTTCATCTGCTATGAATTTTTCAAAACTCATGGCCAGCATTGAACCATAAGTGCCACAGGC
>QMMT01000177.1 GCA_003647385.1 Deltaproteobacteria bacterium | reverse complement strand
GGGCAATTATTTGCTGTCAGACGACAAAGCTCTACCAATCTTGACCCGCATGAATTGATAATCGGCATACTGCCCCCCGAACCCAACCCAAAAACGGGACAGGCATTTTCAAAGTTCCGGATAAGACAATCCATTGATTTTGCTATAGGCAGTGTGGGAGTTGTGCTCAACTTAAAATCCGGCCGTATTTCCAATAGCCGCTTGGTCTTGGGGGCAGCAGCACCCATCCCCATAAGAATCAAGGCAGCAGAACAATTCTTGAATGGGAAAAAACCAGGAACAAAAACAGCCGAACAGGCAGCTCAAATCGCAGTGAAAGAAACATCGCCCTTGGGTAAAAACGGATACAAAGTACAGCTTTTCAGGGCTTTGGTCAAACGTACAATCTTAACCGCTGTAGAGCGTGAAGGGAATACTGAGATGAGGCAGCTATGAGTATAAGCTCATACAGCGCTATTATTCTTGCTGCTGGATTTTCATCTCGAATGGGCAGCTTCAAACCACAGCTGTCCATTGGCAATATAAGTGTCTTGGAACGGGGCATTGCCCTGTTCAGGTGTGCGGGTATCGAAAACATCCAGGTGGTCCTTGGGCACCGGGCCGAGAACTTGATGCAATGTGTTGATGCTGCCGGTGCCAACTGGTGTATAAATTCATGCTTTCATAAAGGTATGCTTTCATCGGTTATAACGGGTGTCGAGAACATATCGCATGACAGTTCAGCGTTTATGGTTCTACCTGTGGATATCCCTTTAGTAGCTCTTGAGACTATCTCAGCATTGATAAAAGCCCATGAAACAACGGATGCATTAATCATCCATCCGGTCAGGAATGGGAAACGGGGACATCCTCCGTTGATTTCATCAGCGTTGATAAAGGAACTGGTACGTTATGATGGATCTGGTGGATTGAAGTCTTTTCTGGCTCAATACTCAAACGATACTTTTGACGTATCCGTGCCTGACCGGTTTATTCACCTTGATATGGATACACCGGAAGATTATCTGAAGCTTGTTGATTTATATGATCGTATTAAGTATCAGGATCGTTTTGAAAATTCTAACAACGGATATCGAACTTCATGATAAAAATAACCTTTTTTATATGGATCACCCATGGACTACAGATTTATTTTTTATAGAGAACATAAATTCAATTTACCCAACAGAGGTGAAGCAGAGGCTATTTTGACTTCAAACCATGATAAACAAACCAAGGTTTATATTCATTCTAAAGCCGTGGCCGATTTAGCGATTTTACTGGCTGAAAAATTAAGCAAAACCGGTATGAAATTAAATCATGATCTCATTTACGCATCTGGATTATTGCATGATCTGGCTAAAGGAAAATCAAATCATGCAATGGTTGCCGGCAGAATGTTAAGAAAAATGGGATATTTATCCGTAGCAAAAGTAGTGGAAAAGCATATTGATATACCTCTTTCCGGGATATCACAGATTGATGAGGCAGCTGTTGTATATTTAGCCGACAAGCTGCTGAAAACGGATAAAATTGTGTCGTTGGAAGAAAGATATCGTCCTGGAATGGAACGGTATCATCATAATCAGGAAATCAGACAATCAATTATAAAAAAGTTGGATAATGCTAAAACAATTAAAAATCAAATCGAAAAAAAAATAGGAGCAAAAATTCACTTTTTAATGAAAAAGCAGCAGAACTACTGCAGCTAAATGATTAACCAATAAAAAAGGAGAAAATTATGTTTAAGAGAATTTGTATGGTTGTTTGCACTGTATTACTGGTATCAACATCATTAATGGTAACCCCGGCAATGGCGGAAGAGGAAAAGGTCCTCAATATTTACTTCTGGTTTGAATATATACCGGATTCAATTATCAAGGGTTTTGAAAAAGAGACGGGTATCAAAGTCAATCTTGATACGTTTGATTCCCTGAGTGTTTTAGAGACAAAGTTATTGACCGGTAAGAGCGGCTATGATGTAGTGATTCCTACCTCGACCATGGCCAATCGATTAATTAAGGTCAATACATTTCAAAAGCTGGACAAGTCAAAGTTGTCAAATTACCATAATCTTGATACCGAGATTTTGGCTACTCTTGATAAGTTTGATAAGGATAATGCGTATGGGATTCCTTATGCTTGGGGTACTACAGGAATTGCTTTTAATTTAGACAAGGTGAAAGAACGGTTGCCCAATGTGGATTTGAGAAGCCTGGATCTTTTATTTAAGGTAGAAAATGTTTCAAAATTAAGCGACTGCGGTGTGGCAATACTTGATGCATGGGATGAGGTTATTTCAATTGCTTTGAACTATCTGGGACTTGATCCATACTCTACTAATAAAGAGGATCTTCAAAAAGCTGAAAATCTACTCAAAAGCATCCGACCTTACATCCGGCACTTTAACAATGCAAACTTTATCGAAGAGCTGGCTACCGGTGAATTGTGCGCAGCATTAACCTATAACGGTGACGCAGGGATTGCCAGTATGCGGGCAGACGAACTAGCGAACGGTAATATTATAGATTATTCGATTCCAAAGGAAGCAACGGTTATTTATTTTGATTTTCTTGCCATTCCAGCGGATGCAAAACATCCGGATAACGCTCACAAATTTCTGGATTACCTTATGAGGCCGGAGGAAATAGCCAAGTTTTCCAATGAGTTTTTCTTTGCTAACGCTAATACCGCTGCGCTTGCCTATGTTAACGATGAAGTCAAGGGAGATCCGGACATCTATCCGCCACAAGATGTAAAGGATAAATTGTTTTTGCAGGCTGATCCACCCAAGAAAGACAGGCGTACCTTAACTCGACTGTGGACAAAAATAAAATCCAATAGATAAAGCCGAATAATAAGGTGCTAAATCTTCACAGAGTTATAGTGGTAGTCACATACTGCAAATGTGTGGCTACCACAAAATCGTAAAAATTTAACGCCTGCTATAGTTTTGTTCTACATGCAGATCTTATTTTAAAGGGATTTTTATGAAACCTTCAGAAGAAAAATATATAGACAAACAACCGTGGCTGGATAAACATGAAAAACCCTTCCTGGAAATCAGGGGTGTCACTAAAAAGTTTGGTGATTTCACTGCCGTCGATAATGTGAACCTGGAAATATATAAAGGTGAACTCTTTTGTCTTCTGGGAGGGTCCGGCTGCGGCAAATCCACTCTTTTACGGATTTTAGCGGGGTTTGAAACGCCTACAGAAGGAAATTTCCTGATTGACGGCGTTGACATGACAGAGTTGCCGCCCTATGAACGACCGGTGAATATGATGTTTCAGTCCTATGCCATTTTTCCGCATATGTCGGTTGAAAAAAATATTGCTTATGGACTTAAACGGGACGGTTTATCAAAAGCTGAAGTCAAGATCCGGGTGGAAGAAGGTCTGGAGCTTGTCCAACTGAGCCAGTTTGCCAAACGTAAACCTCATCAGCTTTCCGGAGGACAGCAGCAACGGGTGGCCCTGGCGCGGGCTTTAGTTAAATACCCGAAAGTCCTTCTTTTGGATGAACCCCTGGCAGCTTTAGATAAAAAACTGCGGGAGAAAACCCAGTTCGAATTAATGGACATCCAGTATAAACTGGGCATTACCTTTATTGTGGTGACCCATGACCAGGAAGAGGCAATGACCCTTTCCTCTCGAATTGCCGTAATGGATCAGGGTAAAATCAGGCAGATAGGGACGCCTACTGACATCTATGAGTACCCGCAATCACGATTCACAGCAAATTTTATCGGTTCCATTAATATTTTTGAGGGTGTTGTTAAAGAGAGTCGATCTGAATCCCATGTTGTCCAATGTGAGGAGACTCGATGCGATCTGATTATTGATAGGGATTCATCCATTCATACGGGTGAATCAATAGGGGTTGCGATCCGTCCTGAAAAAATTCATCTGTCCAGGGAAGAGCCTGACAACAAGGATTTTAATACACTGAAAGGAAAAGTTCTGGACTTTGGTTATATCGGGAATCTGTCAGTATACAATGTAAAGCTCGATAGCGGTAAAACAGTGAAAGTTTCCTCACCCAACCAGAACCGGTATTCCAAACACCGCGTGACCTGGGATGATATTGTTTATCTTACCTGGGAACCTGCCAATACAGTGGTATTATTATGAAAGAGCATAGCGTAATACCCAATGACCAGCCACAGGCCAAAGGCAGCAAAGCTCCGGCAGAAAAACCTGTCGCAAATTATAGTAAACTGCACAATTGGTTCAACTCTTTTGAAAACCGGGCATGGAAAGGTATGGTTATTGGGATACCATACTTATGGATGCTTGTTTTCTTTTCCCTGCCGTTTGTATATGTACTTAAGATCAGCCTGGCTGAGTCTATTATTGCCCGCCCCCCTTTCACATCTCTGATTACCTGGGTTGAGGGCACCCGGCTCTCTATTAACCTGATCTTTGATAATTATCTGCTGTTGCTGGAAGATGATTTTTATATTATTGCTTATTTGAATTCTTTGAAAATCGCGTTTGTATCGACTCTATTTTGCCTGATTATCGGATATATAATGGCCTATGGAATCGCCCGGTCAAAGTCCTCTGTACGTAATATTCTGCTTTTGCTGGTGATTCTGCCTTTCTGGACCTCTTTTCTTTTACGGGTTTACGCCTGGATGGGACTGTTGGCCAATCATGGAATAATTAACAATGTATTATTGGCAATCGGGTTTATTGATAAGCCTCTGCAAATGATGTATTCTGATTTTGCCATGTATGTGGTGTTTGTATATACTTTTCTTCCGTTTATGATTTTGCCTTTGTACTCGACCCTGGAAAAAATGGATATTTCTCTGCATGAAGCATCAGCAGACCTTGGGGCCAAACCTGTTACAACATTTTTAACGGTTACATTGCCTCTATCCATGCCGGGTGTCATAGCGGGATGTATGCTGGTTTTTATTCCCGCGGTGGGTGAATTTGTAATCCCGACACTGGTTGGCGGGCCTGGCAGTATGATGATTGGGCGAATGTTGTTTGACGAGTTCTTTGCAAATCGGGACTGGCCTTTAGCATCAGCAGTAGCTGTTGTATTGCTGATATTTCTCGTGGTTCCTTTTATGCTGTATAAATTTTACAGCGCTAAACAAGAAGAGAGGGTCTCATGAACTCAAAACGCAATTATTATATCTTGACAGGCATGGGTTTTGGCTTTGCATTTCTTTATATACCCATCATACTTCTCATGATATTTTCTTTTAACGAAGCAAAAGTCACCACAAGATGGTCCAGTTTTTCTCTTAAATGGTATCAGGCTCTTTTAGAAAATGATGCCATTATTAATGCCGCTCTGATTTCACTGAAGATTGCTGTCTTATCTGCAACGATTGCCACAATTGTGGGAGCACTGGCAGGTATCGCACTGGTCCGTTTCAAGAAATTCAAAGGGAAAACTTTATTTTCCGGACTAATGGTCGCACCAATGGTAATGCCGGAAGTTATTACAGGATTGTCCCTGCTGTTTCTTTTTGTGGCAATGGAAGATCT
>QMMT01000176.1 GCA_003647385.1 Deltaproteobacteria bacterium | reverse complement strand
TGGGTTTATGCCAGGTTGCAAATCCCTGTTCCTGAATTTTTTCTTTATCATCCCCATAAACCCATGTGAGAATTCTTTCACCAATTTCCTTCCAGTTCAGGACTTCGCCGGGTTTAAGTTTAAGCTTTTCATCTGTAATGCTGTAATAATCGTTAAGAAGTTCATTATATTTATCTAGAACACCCACACGATTGGCAACATCCAGGTAAACGTCCATAAAGTCTCGCGATTCACCAATAGGAGGCGCTACGGGTTTTTGCAGATGAACATACCAGTCTTCATAGGAGGGGCTTCCATTAAAGAAAAAACTGTCAATTTCTGAAGACCAGGTATCTTTTTCAAGATAAGAGGTATCCGGAAGGATGATATCACCAATGGCCTGGTCCGTCTCATTAACCCATATATCCATCAGCACAACAAAGCAGTCTTTAAAATTATCCAGGGCAACATCCCAGTCAGACTGACTGATAAGAAAGTTCACTGCTATTCCGAAAATCATTTCCGGCTGAACTTTTTCAACACCGAATTTTTCCTGGATATAATTTTTTTCTTTCACATATGGGATATGAGAAAGAGTAGAATGGGACCAGAACTCAACACACCCTGAATTACTGCAGGGATAGCTGGGTTCATGGACCGGCCATGGATCATGTGAATAAAATACCGAAGGAACAATAACGCCGTCTTTACCGACTTTGGGCATACGTTCGTATTGACCGCCGGGGTATCTTCTCCTGATGGAAGGCCAGCCCATTGTACCGCCGGGCACATCTTCAGCACCCACCAACTGGCTGATAAGATCGATGGCAGCCACCTGATGGATTCCATTTGAATGGCCCTGGGCACCACGGAATGTCACAGAGGATACCGGTCGGTAAGGAAATGTCTGTCCCTCTATTGTAATGGTGGATCCAATCTGGGCATTATCCACCCACCCTTTTGCAACTTCAAGAATGGTTCCCACGGGAACCGTACTTATGTTGGATGCCCATTCCGGGGTGAATTGTTTTAAATGCTCTTTTAATGCCATAAAGCAGGGACGGCATTTTTCACCATTATATTCATAGTCGCCTTCAAGGGAAAAATCTTCAAATGCTATGGATTCATCATCAAATACTTTTATCTTTTTTGCTTTATTATCAAAAACAAGAGGCTTATCCGTTTTTTCATCCCGGACAAAAGTACCGTCTTCCCGTATCAAATAAACAAAGTTTGTTTTTGCCCTAAGATAAAGTTCGTCGATTTCTCCCCGGGTATTGAGGATATAGTTTGCTATGGCAAGTCCCACTGCTGTGTCGGTTCCGGGCAGGAGCGGTACCCATTGCGTGGCCTTGCCACCTGCAAAGTTACCCATGGGATCAAAAACGATTTCTTTTATTCCGCGTCTCACACCATCAGCTCTCAGTCTTGCATTGATCATGGCTGAATGTCCGGAACCGGTTCCTTTACTTGACCCCCATTTAAGAACATACTTTGTGTATCGCCAGTCCGGTGCGATGGACCATGCCCCATGGATCAACCCCCCCAGCATATGGGCCGCATTACCGCAGTGCAGACTGCCGCCGCCAATGATAAAGTTACCATTATTTGGTATGCCGAAAGCCTTTGCATAGAAATAAAGATGGTTATGAGGACCATCACTGGCTCGCATGGTCTGGTTTGTGAAAAGAATTTTATTGGGGTTATCCTTCATGATTTTCTTCATCTTGGTGGAAACAATCTCAAGTGCTTCATCCCATTCAATTTCTTTCCATTTAGGATCAACGCCAAAACCCTTTTCCGGATTGGTCCGTAAAAGAGGCTTTTTGATACGATTGGGATCATGGTAGTACATCAATCCTGCGATGCCCTTACCACAAAGTCCGCCTTCTGTACCCCCCATTGTACTTTCTGCAATACCTTCAACTTTTACCGGCACACCGTTCACCACCCGAACCCGTGCAGCACAGCCGCAATAGCATACGCCACAGGTGGTATTTACCCATTTATCTTCCCAAATTTCATCTGTTTTATAGGTCATATCTCCCCCTGTGTTTAATCAATATAATAGACTGCCGGTTCAGTACCGAATTCCGGCCGAAGCTGTTTACCCTTTTTCTCCATGATCAGACGGCTGATTTCACTGTCTGGATCACTGAGATCGCCAAAGACCCTTGCGCCGACAGGGCAGGCAATTACGCATGCAGGTGTCGCTTCTTCATCCTTCCCAGGTGTAAGACCTCTTTTAAGTCCGTCATCAACCCTTTCCGCACAGAAGTTGCATTTAATAACCGTCCCCACTTTCATCGGATAAAGCTTTTCCCCAAGAAGTTCATACTCGGTTTTACCCTGGCCCGGGAAATACTCCCTGTCTTTTACTTTCTGGTCATAATAGGTTCTCTGCTGGTACGGGCAGCTCACAAGACAAGCCCTGCAGCCGACGCATTTATCATCATCAACCACGACAATACCATCTTCCCTGATATAGGTTGCTCCGGTGGGACATGCTTCTACGCAGGCCGCATCAGTGCAATGATTACAAAGAACCGGATAGATCAGCTTGCTGGATGTCGGGAATTTCCCGGTTTCTCCAATGAGCACCCTGTTAAAAAACACTCCAGGAGGAAGAAAATGTTCCTCTTTACATGCGATGGTGCAGCCCCAGCAAGCGATACACCTTTTTACGTCGATTACCATTCCCCATCTTGGCATAACAGCTCCTTTATTAATATTAAAGTTATCCCCTTATTGATCTTTACAAATCAAACAATTTTACCTCTTCAAACCCTCTTTTTGCGCACACAATATTGGCTGAAAGTTTTTTACCTGAAAAATAGTCCTGTAATGCTTCACAACACGGTTCAATATCCAGCAACCCTGACATTCTGGCAAAAGCACCGGCAATGACTGTATTGGGTATGGCCAGGCCGATTTCTTCCAAAGCAATTTTGTTGGCGTCTATGATTCCCAGTTTTTTAAGATTTTTATGGGAAACATTTACTGTAACATCCGAATCATTCAACAACATCATGCCACCCGGCAATAAGCCTTTAAACACTGCCTCGGAGTTTCTCTGACTGGGATCAAGCACTACAAGGATATCCGGATTATAGATCTGTGTTTTTTCCCTGACAGGTTTATCTGAGAATCTGCCGAAAGCCGTAACAGGTGCCCCTCTTCTTTCAAATCCAAACATGGGAAAACTGGCACCGAATTGTCCGGTTCTGGCAAAAGCATTGGCAAGAATTTTGGATGTGGTCACAACACCCTGCCCCCCCCTACCATGAAATCTGACTTCACTCATTTTATGTCTCCTTGTTTAATCTTCTACAGAAGCTGGCAGCTGACATTCTCCATCCAGGACACTCAACCCGCCCAACATACAAAATTCGTAATCGATATCGTCCTGAAGAATCTGATGGTCCTCTTCCGTCAGGTGAGCAAACTTTTTTATCAACTCAGTATACGTTTTTACAGGTTTGGGCTTTTTAACGGTTTTGGTCATTCTGATTTTGCCGTTTTCTGCTTCCCATAAAGGGAAGTAGTTTGTCTTTACAGCCCTTCGGCAGACTTCAATGCTGTTTTCAGGCGCATAGCCCCAACCTGTCGGACAGGGAGCAAAAACATGAAGGAAGGCAAAGCCCCTTTCTTTGGCTTTTTTTGCTTTCTTTAATTTCTTGGCAAGATCATCCAGGTCACTCAGTGTTGCTGTGGCAGTATAGGGAATCTTGTGCATAGCCATTTTAAGGGCCAGATTCATTCTTCTTAAGTTCTTTCCCTTGGACGCCTTTCCAAAAGGAGTGGTGGTGGTTGTCGCGCCAAAGGGTGTGGTACCGCTTTTCTGGATACCGGTATTCATGTATCCTTCATTGTCATAGCAGATATAGATAAAGGGTTCATTTCTCTCAGCTGCTCCGGATAAATTTCCAAACCCGATATCTGCGGCTGTTCCATCCCCGTTGAAACATACCACTGTATTATCGATTCCTGCTTTTCTGTAATATCTGGCAAGGCCTGTGGCATTTGCCGCTGCTCCGGTCATCAATGTCCCGAAATACGATAAGGTATGCCAGGACTGATTATTCTGACCAAGGAGTACAGGAGCGGAGCAGGATGGAGTACCTGTAATTACAATATCATTTCCCAATACCTGGGGAATAAACCGTATCAAAAGCTCAAGACTGCAACCCGGGCAGAACGCCACCCCTTTTGAGAAGGGATCCGCATATTTGAGGTGATCCAGAACTTTTGTCAGTTTGCCTTTCTTTTTTTGTGTCATCTTAAAGCCCTCCCCGTTTTTCAGAATCAGGTTTTTTGGAATCAGGTTCCTGGGCTTCAGGATATGAAACCCATGTGACTTCACGAACATCTTTGCCCGCGGCAAGATCACAAGTTGTATCAATCATTGTCCCGACATTGGCTGTTGTGATATCTGTATTTGCAATACCATCAATAAAACTGATCATTTTTGAACCGCCAAGCTGGGTTTCAAAGGCTTTTAACTCAGTATACATCGGACCACCTTTGAATCCAAAGCAAAGGCTTCTGTCCACCACACCAATGGCTTTTTTGCCTTTGAGTGCTTTAACCATTGCTTCACTCGGAAAAGGTCTGTACATTCTCATCTTTAAAAGGCCAACCTTGATACCGGCCTCTCTTTTTTTATCAATAACCGTTTTAATGGTTCCGCACATGGAGCCTGAACCCACCAGAACCACGTCGGCATCATCCATTCGATATTCCTCAATCAAGCCGCCGTAACTGCGGCCGAAAATTTCCTGAAACTCATTATCTATCTGCTTAAATTTTGCTTTAGATCTCTCCATGGCAGACACATGTTTGTACCGAAGCTCAAGATATCCATCAAGAATTCCATGGGAACCACATCCCAGTTTGCTGCCGGGAGTCAATTTTGTTCTTTCGGGCTGCTCATTTAAAACAGATAAAAATTTATCCACATCTTCCTGAAAGGGTACATCAACGCCTTCGGACAGATACGACAGGTAGAATCCGTCATAATGAACCATGACCGGCACCTGGATATCGTAATCCTCAGCCAGGCGATAGGCCTGGAGAACCAGGTCAAGCACTTCCTGACAATCTTCAGCGATAAGAAAAATCCATCCGGCATCCCTTGTGGAAATCATGTCCTGCTGCCCGGAAGATACGGCAATGATCCCGGGTGTCTCGCGGTTGACATTCACCATGACCACTGGCGCCCTGGCGCCGGCCGTTGCAAGAACCGCATCATACATAAAAACAAGTCCCCATGAAGACGTAGCCGTAAACACTCTTCCCCCGGCAAGAGAGGCGGCCATAACAGCATTCATGGCTGAGTTTTCGCCCTCAACAGTAATCAGCTCGCAATCCATTTCTCCATTTGCATGAAATTTGGAAATCTGCTCAATTATTTCTGTCTGAGGTGTAATCGGGTAGGCTGCTACCACATCCGGGCGGGCAAGCTTTGCAGCAATTGCAGCTGCAGCATTTCCGGTTATAACCTTAATCTGTGACCTATCTTTAGC
>QMMT01000175.1 GCA_003647385.1 Deltaproteobacteria bacterium | reverse complement strand
GGTGCCAGGAAGAGGGAACCATTTTTATCCGGGGTAAAGTAGCCCAGATATCAGATAAGCCAAAAGATTCTTCTGAAGAAGGAAAATTGATTGCCATTGCAGAAGATACGCTTTTAGGAGAAGGGGTCCGGGTCCCGGTGGACATGGTGATTCTCTGCACCGCTGTCGAGGCAAGAGAAGATGCAGTAGATGTGGGAAGGGTGTTTGGTGTTAACCAGGGAGCAGATGGATTTTTTCTTGAAGAACATCCAAAGCTTGGTCCATTGAATACGGCCACAGAAGGCGTATTCCTTTGCGGATGCTGCCAGAAACCCATGGATATCCCGGACACGGTATCCCAGGCTTCGGGTGCAGCGGTCAAAGCCTTGTCACTTGCGACAAAGGGCAGGGTAGATATCGCCCCAACCATCTCTTATATAGATCCGGATGTTTGTGTGGGGTGTAAAACCTGTATCCCGCTATGCCCGTATACAGCAATAGAGTTTGACGACAGAAGACAGATCTCTGTTGTGAATGAAGCAATCTGTAAAGGATGCGGCAGCTGTTCAGGGGTCTGTCCCAGTGGTGCGGCCCAAAGCAAACATTTTACCAAAAAACAGATTTTTGCCGAAATCGGCGGAATTTTTTAAGGAGAATAACATGGAAAAATTTGAACCGGTCATCATTGCTTTTGTCTGTAACTGGTGCACGTATACGGCTGCGGATCTGGCCGGGACGTCACGATTGTCCTATCCTGATAATATCCGCCTGATTCGGGTCATGTGTACGGGAATGGTTGATCCTCAATATGTGATCAAGGCATTTTTAGAAGGTGCAGATGGTGTTTTGATCAGTGGGTGTCATCCGGGAGACTGTCATTATATTAATGGCAACTACAAGGCAAGACGCAGGATCAAGCTGTTAAAAGAAATCCTTCCACGGTTCGGCATTGAAAAAGACCGGCTGCGGTTGACCTGGATCGGGGCAAGCGATGGGATTGAATTTGCCGAAGTCATGACAAAGCTGAATGATCAAATAATTGAAATGGGGCCTTCTCAGACACGATTGAGCAAGGCGATATGATGTAAAGGAACTCACAGCCATGATGATTAAAATAGTGCACGAGGATAAGAGCCCGGCAAAGGGGTTGCAGCAGTTTTTTAAACAGCTTCTTAAACTGCAGGAGATTGATGCCCTTTTTCTGCCGGTTCGGTTAAAAGAGTCTAATTCCATTATGCCGTCACTGGTGACGGATCCGGAACGGATTGAGGATGCGGTTCCGTTTAGCCCCGCCTTCCCGATTAATTCGGCCAGAATGGTTTCCCGTCTTTCCTATAAGGCATCGAAGAGGAAAACAGCTGTAGTGTTACGGCCCTGCGAAATGCGGGCATTTATTGAACTTGTAAAACTCAAACAGGGGTCCAGGCAGGAGTTGATTCTTATTGGCATTGACTGCCCCAAAGCTTTGACATCGTCTGATTATGCAGCATATACGAAAAAAGATCCTCTGGAGGATGATGCCTATATTGAAGCGATATTCTCTCAAAAGATTGAAACTCTCAATGGGTTCCAGTTCAGTACTGCCTGCGATACCTGTGAGAATCCGTTTCCCGTCAATACGGATATCAGTATTCTCCTGCATGGTGTTGATCTGTCAGACGGTATGATCGCAGAATCTAAGAGTGATGACGGCAGACTGTTACTGGAAAGTCTGAAGATGCCTGAAGCCGAAAGCCCTGAGAATCGGGATGAAACAATGATGCAGATTAAAGAGGCTAATTCAAAGGCAAACAAGATAATGATGGAAGACATTGGGGCAAGGACAGACAGTATTGTTAAACTCAATACTTTTTTTGATCAATGCATAAATTGTTATAACTGCCGGAACATGTGCCCTGTCTGCTATTGTAAAGAGTGTGTTTTTAATACGGATGTGTTTAATCATCAACCGGTTCAATACCTTCAGTGGGCAGAGAAAAAAGGAGTATCAAGCTGCCCACAGATACGGTGTTTTATCATCTTACCCGGATGGCGCATATGAGTCATGCCTGTGTCGGGTGCGGCCAGTGTTCAAATGCATGTCCCAGTGATATCAATGTATTCGAGCTGTTTAAGAGTGTGGCCCACGACACCCAGGCCGCATTTGAATACTCGCCCGGAACGGATGAAAATGAGCCGCCGCCTTTGTCTGTGTTTTATGAAAAAGAATTTGAGGAAATTGTCGGTATTGCAAAGGACTAACAGAAGTTAAATAATTTTTTGGAGGTAAGATGAATATGGCAATTGGTAAAACATTGGTTGCCGGGGCCGGGATAAGCGGTATCAGATCTGCGCTGGATCTGGCTGAAACTGGATACAAGGTTCTGCTCATTGACGCATCAGATCACATTGGCGGCCTTTTAGGCCAACTGGATTACCAGTTTCCCACATCCACATGCGGGTATTGCAGGATGCTGCCCATGTTTGACAGGGATCAGTCATCCCAGCATTGTTTGAGAAAAGGGCTTTTTCATGAAAATATAGAGATTGCGTTATCAACACAATTGATATCTGTGGAAGGGGAGCCCGGGGATTTAAAAGTAACCCTTAAACAGAATCCGTCTTTAATCGATTCGTCTTTATGCACGGGATGCGGTGAATGTGAGGCTGTCTGCCCTGTTTTTGTTAATAATCCTTTTAATGAGGGGCTGTCAAAAAGAAAAGCGGTATATCTTCCCAGTCCCCAGTCTTTTTCCAATGCTTACACCATAGATTATGCAGCCTGTACTCGGTGTGGGGAGTGTGAAAAAGTCTGCCCCACAGGGGCTATCAAATTTACAGACCAGGACAGGGAAAAATTTAAGATCCTGGTGGTGGATGATGAAAAAATTGTCCGGGAATCCACTAAAGAATGGCTCAAGGAAGAGGGATTTTCCGTTACAACGGCGGATTCAGGACAAAAAGCCCTTGAGATCATGGCTGAGCTTCCGTTTAATATGATGCTCACCGATATCAAGATGCCGGGGATGGATGGGGTTGAGCTCCTGGGAAAGGCAAAAGAGAAAAATTCTGATCTTTGTGTCATCATGATGACCGCCTATGCCGCTGTTGATTCGGCTGTGGATGCCATGAAACAGGGAGCGCTGGATTACCTGACCAAACCGTTTGATCCGGATGTACTGATTGCCATGGTGACAAAAGTTTATCATGAGTTTGAAGTTGCAGAGGCAAGAATTGAACAGGTTGATGCCCTGATTCTTTCCGGGGGTACAGAATTTTTCAAACCGGAGTTAGGTATAAATCCTTATGGCTATGGGGTTTTGCCCGGCGTTATTACCAGTATGGAGTTTGAACGCCTTATCAGCGGTACAGGGCCGAGTGGTGCAGGGGTAAACCCAGGTCCGGGGCTGGGACAATTGACCCATCCTTCAACCGGAAAGCCTGTGCAAAAAGTTGCCTGGCTCCAATGCGTGGGGTCACGGGATGTTCAGGAAGATGCACCATTTTGTTCCAGTGTCTGCTGTATGATATCCATAAAAGAAGCCGTCCTGGCCAAAGAAAAATTTGGTCCTGATATTGAGACCACTATTTTTTACATGGACATGAGAACCATAGGTAAATCGTTTGAAGATTATAAACTAAACGCCCAGAATGAGAACCATGTCAGGTTTGTCAGGGCACGGATACATTCGCTTACTCAAGATTATAAAAATCAGGAAAATGGCCTTTTAGCAAGATACGTGGATATCCAGGGGAATACCCATGAAGATGATTTTGATCTGGTGGTCCTGGCAACGGGCCAGAGACCGGCCAGGCAGATGACGGAGTTTGCGTTAAAAAATGATATGGAAACCAACCCCTGGGGATTTATTCAACCCCGGCCTTTTTCAATGGTTAAGACATCAAGACAGGGTATTTTTTCCGGAGGCTCTCTTTCAGGGCTGAAGGATATCAGTGATTCAGTTACCTGTGCCTCAGCCGCTGCCCTTGAGGCTTGTAAAGTCATGGTCCAGGCCGGTAAAACGACAATCCAGACAAGTGTTGTAGATACAAATGATATGGATGCAACCGATAGGGAAGACCTGGCGGTTCTGGCAAGGGAAACTCCTAAAGTTCTAACGGTGTTGTGTTCCTGCGGCAATGACTTTTCCCAGAAACTTGATATTGAAACCCTGAAAACAGGGCTTGGCAGAATTCCGGAAAATGATTCAATTGAAATAATGGATAAACTCTGTGAAGAAGAAGGGTTAAATGAATTGATTGAATTAATTCAAACAAGAAAGCCCAACCGGCTAGTTTTGGGAGCCTGCCTGCCCTGTATCCAAAAACAAAGAATCAGGGAACTTGGAAAGGCAGCAGGGCTTCACCCAAGTCTTGTAGAAAGCCTGGATATTATTTCCATTTTAAACCAATACCCGGACTTGCAAGTTGATCCGGCAACCCAGAAAATTACAAGGGAGTTAAAAATACTGATATCAAAGGCCAGGTTTAAGAATCCCGTACCGGAAGAACAGCTTAACTCCAACCAGAATGCCCTGGTGATTGGCGGCGGTATAGCCGGCATCACAACAGCCCTGTCAATTGCGGATTCCGGCTATCAGGTAGATCTGGTTGAAAAAAATGATAGCCTTGGCGGAAATTTGCTGTGGATGGATAAGACTGTTGATAATCTGGATATTCAAGCATTCTTAAGTGAAAAAATAGAGCAGCTTGAATCCCATGACCATGTCAAAATTCATAAAAAAGCAGAGATAGAGAGATCAGAGAATCGGCCGGGAGAATTTGTCACTGTTTTAAACAAAGGAAATGAGCAATATGAAACGATTTCTCATGGAGTGACAATCCTGGCTACCGGGGGCAGCCAGGCTCCTCTTGTTTCGGGTGAAGATGATGGGCATTCAATGGAACTGACTCAAAAAGACTTTGAGATGGCAGTTCAGGATAAAAAAATCGATCCTGAAAAATTAGAAACCGTTGTGATGATCCAGTGCTCGGGAACCCGCGATGAAAAACGCAATTACTGCTCCCGGGTCTGTTGTATCCGGGCGTTGAAAAATGCCCTTTTCCTTAAAGAGAAAAATCCCGATGTCCAGGTTTATATTTTTTATCGGGACATGATGAGCTATGGATTTTATGAAGAATACTATAATAGAGCAAAAAACCTGGGGGTAATTTTTTTCCAGTATGATCCGGCAGACAAACCTGTGACCCTAAAGCATGAAGACAAGGTTATTGTGAAAACCCGTGATCTTTTACTGGATATGCCTGTGGAGATTGAGGCTGATTGTGTCATTCATGCCACAGGGATTATTTCCGATCTTTCCGAGGCTCTGGCAGGCGAATATGGAGCCGAGCGGGATGCCTTCCATTTTTTTAAGGAAGCAGACTCAAAATTTCGACCCGTGGACAGTATGAATTACAGGGTTTTTTCCTGTGGCTTATCGTTGAAACCGAGTACCATTGAAGAGGCGATTGCCTCGGCTGAGGCCTCAGCCATCAGGGCCATACGGATTCTCTCCCATGACCGTCTGGTATCGGGAAAAATTGTTGCTG
>QMMT01000174.1 GCA_003647385.1 Deltaproteobacteria bacterium | reverse complement strand
GGATCTACCCATAAAACTTTTTTTGGTACCCAGCGCGGCGTTATTGCATCTGATTTCAACGAAGAAGACCTGGAATATGGACTCTGGGAAGCCGTTCAGAGAAGAACATTCCCGGGAAGTGTAAGCAACCACCACCTCGGAACCATGACAGGTCTCTTATTTTCCGCTTATGAAATGAATCATTTTAAAGATGATTACCAGAAAGCCGTGATTTCAAATGCCAAAGCCTTTGCCGCTGCATTAAAGGAACAGGGACTTTCTGTAGCCGGCGACCCTGATATCTCTTATACCGAGACTCACCAGGTTATTCTAAACGTCGGGTATGGAAAAGGGGCAAAAACAGCCAGCGGACTTGAAGAAAACAATATCATAGTCAATTACCAGGCGACCCCTGTTGAAGAGGGATTTACAGCGTCAGGCGCACTTCGAATGGGCGTGTCTGAAATGACACGGTTTGGGATGAAGGAAAAAGAGTTTCAAGTCCTTGCAGGTTTAATGGCAGATTACATGAAAAATGGGTCACCCATTAAAGATGAGGTCAAAAATTTAAGAAATCAATTTCTTGATATGCAATTTTGCTTCAACGAAACAGATGTTGAGGATTTGGTCCTGTCATTGTTTGATGCGTTAAAATAATTATTTCCCAAGTGTATGGCAGATCTCAACGGCAAGGGCATAGAGGATATCTAACGGCAGCTGCTGTTCTATTGTCCTGTCAAAAAGCAATTTTGCTTCACTTGGGAAATCTTCATCCCCCTGCCAGTACAGTACAGCAACCGGGAGTGTGGGTGTAATTTCAAATGTATAGGCGGCATCTGCCATTTCAATCGATACGCCGCCTGCTTTTTTACACTCTTTTTTAAAAAGGCCTAATTCATCCTTGAACCGCCCTGTAATCAACTCTACGGGAATCGTATGCGGCCCTCTGAAAAAACCGGCACCTCCCGGAATATCTTTTTGGGACACCCATTCTCCTGAAGGAGGTATATTTTTTGATTTCATCAGGTAATACAAGATAAATAAATACAAAAAACCATGATAGGTTTTCAGCCCTGACCCTTCCAGCTCCGGCCGGACCTCATTATTTTTTAAATCAACACAATACCGATGTCCCCATACATTGACAAAATATTGATCACAGGTTTTATCAAATTCGCTGCCTGTTCGTAAAATTACGTCTTCAGGATCACAAGCTTTAAGGTCTGCAAAAATGGTTTCATCTATGTGTTCACTCATATTAATCCTTTTAAATTATCCATCTACAAGTATCCTTGATCCATTTTTAAATTTTATCAAGGATAATTTTAAAACAAAAAGAACCGTTCCAGAAAGTCAAGACCGCTGGAGGTCCGGATGGTGGTGACAGCATCCAAAGTTATGAAATAATAATCGTATAATTTTAAAACTTGACTTTTAAAATTGGCATGCTATTTTATAACTATGTTTAAAAGATGGGTGGATTTAAAAACCAATAAAAGTTGCCTTATTATCGGACCGCGAAGATGCGGTAAAACCACCTTGTTACAATCACAATTTCCTGATTACAATTATATTACTCTTGATGATCTTGATGCATTGAACTGGGCAAAGAATGACCCAAAAGGTTTTATAACTCAATTGGGGCATAGAGCAGTTATAGATGAGATTCAAAGATACCCGGAATTAACCATTGCTGCCAAGTATGCAATAGATAATGAAAATACCTGCTTTTTAATGACAGGTTCAAGTTCAATAGGTCTTCTTAATTCCACTGCTGATACACTTGCCGGGCGGATCAACCTCTATTCTTTACCCACTGCGTGCTGGGGTGAACATGAGGGTAGTTATACGCATCGTATTTTCCATGATCAGATTACACCTAAAGCATTGACACAGGCAAACAGGAAAATACAAAAAGCAATGTTATACGGCCAGTTTCCGGAAGTCCTCACCACTGCCAACGCTGAAAGCAAATACGAACTTTTGATAAATTATAAAAATACATATTTCACACGTGATTTAATGCAGCTTAGCAATATAGAAAATATAGAGGGGTTATATGCTATTTTTAATCATTTGGTCCGCTCAATCGGATCACATCTTGAGGTCTCCAATTTTGCCAGAGAAGCAGGGCTCAGCCACCCTACCACAAAAAAGTATTTAAACACATTACTTCAGTCACAGCTTGTATTCAAATTGTATGGATACCAATATGGCCCGGCTAAACGATATATGAAAGCTGCAAAATCATATTTTTCTGATACAGGAATAATAAAGAGCTTCAACACCAATATCACTGACGGTCAATTGCTTGAGAATTTTGTCCTGGCAGAACTGGAAAAAAGAAGAAAACTGGGATTTATTAAAACAGACCAGTTCTTTTATTACAAAACTAAAGCCGGACGTGAAATTGATCTGATTTTTGAATCTGAGAATAAACTTTATGCCATAGAAATCAAATCTACTCAAAACCCGTCCACGCGTGACATTAAAAATCTGGTCGAATTTGAAAAACAATTAGACCGTCCGGTTCAAAAATATTTATTCTATTCAGGAACTAAATATCATCAAATCAACCAGGTTCACTTGCTTCCTGCTGCATGCCTGCATCGCGGCATATAAAATGGCAGCTAACCACTTAATTTGGCTATTCATCTGATGCTGCGTCAATATCAACAATATGTCCCTTAAGATAAGTCTTGGTCTTATATTGTGTGACATGCATTAATTTTTTGGTTATGATGCCCATACGATCCACCTGGCCTTTAATTTTCCTGATAGTTTCATATTGGTGTGTATCTTTAAGGGTATCCAATAATAAAAGTTCAGAATATCCGGAAACTCCCATCAACGGCTGGTTTAGCTCATGACAAACAGCACCGGCCATTTCAAGCACACCCTGAAGTCTCTCCCGTTCAATCCGTTCCTTAAGCACTTGTTTACGGTTTTCCAAAGCCATTGCAAAAACAAAAGACGCCAATAATATAAATATAAAAACAATACCCAGATAAGGCAGCCAGCTTAAAAAAATTGCAGACTTAAGCCCTTTTATTTTTTCTGTTGTGACCTGTGAAACAATTTTCCAATAATATTTTTTGCCCGAAAGGGCAGCGGTGCTGGCTTGAAAAGCCTTGGAAGATCCGGAGCTGCTCAGCATACTCTTACCCAGGGGCCAGACCGTTGTAAAGGTATAAAGTCCCTGATCACTGACAAACTGTCCTTCATCCTGAGTCGATATTTCTTTCCAGGCCTCAGGGTGGCGTTTGGCCAGGGTCAGATCTTTTCGGTCCTCATACATAAATCCCCATTCATCTTCTGCACTTTCCCCTTTTAGCCAATAGCCTTCCGTATTTAGCAGCATAAAAGAATCCATGGAATCCGGCAGCTCCTCTTTCAACTTCAGTATCAGCTTTGTGCCCAGATAATTGAGCAATACAATGCCCTGCTTTTGACCGGTAAGATTTACCACAGGTGTGCCAAACCGGATCATCGGTTTCAATGGCTGCTCGATTTTACCCTGTTCTATATTCAAATCAAAAGGAGAGACAAATATACGGCCCGGTTCCATTGCAAATGTATCTGCAAAATAATATCGTTTGACTTTATTTTGAAGCTTATCTTCAGGTACGATGTAAGGCTGACCCTGATTAAAATTTATACGGATTCGCTCCATACCGGTTTTATCCAGGAAACGGATTTGATCATAACGCCCTGAATTGCTGCAAAATGCCAAAAAATCATCTGCTAATTTCTGCGGTGCGACTGGAATAGTATTGTCTATCATCTGGTGCAGAACGGGGTGCACTGATAAAAAAAATAAATCTAATGCAACAGATTTAACATCATCATTGGCAATTCTTCGCAATATTTCTATATTCTGTCGCTCTTTGGCTTTTAAAATTTTTTTCTCAGCTTTTAATTTTTGAAACAAAAAACCACCTGCAACACCTAAAAAAAGCAATAGAAATGATAAAAAAATTAGAGAGAAAAATTTAATTGGGTAACTGACTCTTTTTTTCATATTAACATTTACCATAGAAAAAGATGGCTCACAATTCAAGTATTATGATTGTTTTCCAGTTATGCGGTCGATAACAATTTTTATCACCAGTGTTTTTTCAAGCATCTCATCCGGATATTCAAACGTTCTTTGTGAATACTGTGACATAATAATATGCAGACCTTTTATTTTTTCTTCTATATTATCCAGCAATAATGCCCTGCCTGATCCGATCACACTTTTATATTCAAGTCCCCATTCACAGGCCATTTTTGCCTTTTTAAACCGGATAAGCTGATCAACTTCAAAACAGACATTGGGATTTTTTTTGATCAAATCAATTTTTCGCCCCTGCTTTGCACTGTGAAAAAAAAGAATTCCGTCACGATAGCCAAAATTCATGGGAACGATATAGGGTTTGTCACCATCCACCATTGCCAGGCGGCAGACAGAGGCTTCCTCTAAGATTTTTTCAATCTCTTTTGTATCCTTAATTTCTTTTTCTTTTCTTCTCATGATAATGCTTCCTTAAATAATTTATATTCTAATTCTGATATTCCGTTGACACCAGTCGGACGCTCTTTTCCATCATGGCAGTCTGAACCGCCGGTTTTCAATAATTGATATTTTTGGGCCCAGGATGCCATCAACTCCTGATGTTCTTTTGTATGTCCTGGATAATAAACTTCCAGTCCCCCAATGCCCGCTTCAATAAATTCGGGTAAAATTCGTTCAACAATCTCAAGAGGGGGTAACACTTCCTTATAATGTCCAATACCTGGAAAAGATCCGGCCGCGGGATGGGCCAGGACTGCAAGGATATTATTTTCCCGAATAAAATCAACCACTTTTTCTAATTGGATTCCAGAGGGAAGATAGGCCGGGCTCTCATTGCCAATAATCAAATTAATGGTATCTGCATCAATAATTCCAAATACATCCTTTAATGCAAGGGCAAAGTGACGTCTGGTTGCATTATCACTCAACGCCGCGATGTCATCGAACAAAAGATCCCTTTTCAGTAAAGGAGAATCTCCTTTAGGGCCGAATACTTTATTAATTTCAAACACTCTTGCATTGACAAGTTTTTCTCCTCTTCCCCGGGACAAAACTTTCTTAAACTCTTTTCCAAATTGATCGTTGGAAAGTCTGTCAGCTGAAAAATAGCACAACAAATGCAATGTCCCTGTAAAATAGGATCGCTTAAACCGGATAGAGACTTCAACACCACAGATGACCTCGATACCGTATTTTTCCCCTGCTGCCACTGCATTTTTCAACCCGCCCAAGGTATCATGATCCGTAATACCAATCGCTTTTATCCCAAGAGATTTTGCTTGTTTTACGATTTGATCCGGTGTGAAATCACCATCAGAAGCTGTGGTGTGGTTGTGTAAATCTGCAAATATTTTTTGATCCATAATCTTTTCCTTAAATTCAACCATCTACTTTTATTTAACCATGGTGCTGTTTTTATACTGGATATTATAAAAACACAATCTAACTTTTATTTAAAAAAATTTAAGATAATATTTGTTTTTTAT
>QMMT01000173.1 GCA_003647385.1 Deltaproteobacteria bacterium | reverse complement strand
TTATAAATCTGATGGTACCACTTTACACCCCACCCGGGGATGGGAACGAAACGCTTTTAAATGGCTTTGTATCTCTTGATCTTAAAGAAAAATTAGAAGAGACGATTCCGGAAGGCCGGTATTATGTATATGCCCTGGTGGGGCCGTATGTGTCCGCGCCGGTTCATTTCACAGTATTCAAAAATTGAGGTACGTCTCAGACACCTTATGCACCGTTGAGCTGAAGCTGATTTTTTTGTATTTCTATTGTTCATGCACGGTCATTCATTTTTTAAAATGTTGACAAAAATAAAGGGGCTCTGGTACTAATTTTATACTGTAATTTTATTGTCCTTTTTTTAAACTCTACAAATGGGGACCTATATGTTAACACAGGACAACAAGCTCCTTTCGATAAAAACGCCACTGGATAAAGACACTCTTCTGCTCGCCCGGTTTAAAGGGCATGAAGGCCTGTCGGAACTGTTCCACTTTGATATGGATCTGTTTTCTGAACAGCAGTCCATTGTTTTTAAAGGCATCATCGGAGAAAATGTTACCCTAACCATTACCCTTGCAGACGGCAGTAGCCGGTTTTTAAACGGCATTGTATCCAGCTTCATTCAGAAGCACGGCAGCAGTGACCAGAAAAACAAACTGCAAACATCCTATTATTCAGCCAGTCTGGTGCCATGGCTCTGGCTTTTGACCCGGACCTCAAATTCCAGAATATTCCAGAAACTTTCCGTAAAGGATATTGCTGAAAAAATTTTTTCAGAAAAAAAACTCAGTCACTATAGATTCGAATTGAACAACACCTACGAAAAAAGAGAGTACACCGTCCAGTACAGAGAAACTGATTTTAACTTTATCTCAAGGCTTCTGGAAGAGGAAGGCATCTATTATTTTTTCGAACACGAGGATGGCAAACACACCATGGTTCTTGCGGATCATTCCGGTGTAAATAACCCCTGCCTGACACAGGAATCTGCCAAATTCAAAGTAACTGGCCGGGAAGACTTTGGCCATGAAGACCAGATTGAAACGCTTAAAATGACAAAGCAGATTCAGGCGACAAAATATACATTAAATGATTACAACTTTGAAATCCCTAGCTCAGACCTGAAGATAACTTCTGATACCACGCATGATCTGGTGCCGGGAGAGCGGGAGAAGTATGACTATCCTGGGGGATATGCCAAGCGCAGCAGGGGAAACACTCTGGCTGCGGTTCGTATGGAGGAGGAGGAGTCTCGTATCACCTCCCTGAGCGGTACCAGTAACTGCCGGGCATTTGTCAGCGGCGGCCGTTTCAAATTGGAAAAATCTTACCGGGAGGATTGGAATGATAAAGAATATCTTTTAACCCGTATCATTCATAAGGCAGACCAGTCAGACAGCTATTCCACAGGTTCCTCTCCGGGTAAAGAAAAGAAAATCTATCAAAATCACTTTGACTGTATTCCCCATGAAATACCGTTCAGACCCCGGAGAAAGACACCTGTTCCGATGGTGAAAGGTGTTCAGACAGCGGTGGTTGTGGGTCCTGAGGGAGAAGAAATCTACACGGATGAACATGGACGAATAAAAGTCCATTTCCACTGGGACAGAAACGACAAGTTTGATGAAAACACCTCCTGCTGGCTGCGTGTCTGCCAGGCCATGGCGGGTAATGGCTGGGGAGCCATGTTTCTGCCAAGGATCGGTCATGAAGTGATTGTTGATTTTATCGAAGGCAATCCTGATCAACCGATTGTCACTGGGCAGGTGTATAACGGCATGAATCCCCCCCCCTATACATTACCGGAGGACATGACCAGGAGTACTTTCAAATCAAACAGTTCACCCGGTAGCGGCGGGTTTAACGAAATCCGTTTCGAGGACAAGCAGGATAAGGAACAGATTTTTATCCATGCCCAGAAAAACCAGGATATCCGCACTGAAAAAGACCTGTGTGAATGGGTTGGTAATGAAAGTCACCTGATAGTGGAAAAAGATCAGATTGAAACGATCTATGAAAATAAACACCTCACTATTCTGGGGGACAGAAACGAAGTGGTAGACGGCACGATCTCCCGTGAAGCTGGTGGGGATATACAGGAAAAAGCTGCGGCGAACCATGCGCTTGATGCCAGAGGTGAAATCCACCTGAAGGCGGGCATGAAGGTTATAGTAGAGGCAGACACCCAGATATCTCTCAAAGTCGGCAGTAATTTTGTTGATATCGGACCATCCGGTGTCACCATTAAGGGCACAGCGGTAATGATAAACAGCGGCGGTTCTGCCGGGTCCGGATCAGGATCGTCACCTGAGGGGCCTAAAGATCCCCGTGAAGCAGATACTGCTGCTCCTGGAAAGGCTTCAAAGCTTAAGACGCCATCCCCTCCGTCACCCGCTCTAAAGCCACCACCTCCCACACCCCAGGCCGAGGCATTTAAAAATGCGGCAAAGTCTGGAAAACCACTATGCGACACATGACCGAAATAATTATGAGCCCGTGCGGCTCTTTAAAAAAATAAAAAAAGGATACCATGGCATCTGCTCAAATAGATCAAATTATCAATAAATTATGGCACCCTGTGGAGGGGGGGGCTCCCCTTAATGTCTATGCCCTTGTGGATGCCGCCAGAAGCGAATCAATCTATCCAAAAATTATGGGTGCAAAAGTAGAAAGTGTTTGTCTTCATCGGGGGAAAAGAGCTGAAGAGCTTGCCTGGGTGGCACCTTATCTTGTCCACCTACAGTTAGAAGATCCTTTTACCCTATGGCTTTTGGAAACTGGCTGGGGAAAAAGCCGAGCCGCCTTTGTGCGATCCGCGGCCTCGCTGAATGAGCTCAACCGTCATTTCCGCACCTGCCTGACGGTTTACGATGACGAGGGAAAATCCTATTTTTTTCGTTTTTATGACCCCAGGGTGATGAGAACTTATCTGCCCTCCTGTAATAGAAAAGAAATAAAAACCGTCTTTGGTCCCGGGGAAAATTTTATTGTTGAGGATGAAGATCCATCCATATTACTTCACTTCTTACGGGCAAAAGAAACACTGGTAAAAGAAAAGGTATCCCTTGTCTGATGATGATGGGTGGAGGAAAATATGCTGACAATCCGTAAAGAACAGATGGAAGTTTTCCAGCAGGTATCCCTGCGAAACTTTGAAAACAATATGATCCGGCATTTGCAGGATTTTAGCCCAAATCTCAGCAAGGCTTTAGGTGAGGATGGCGTGAGAGACGTTGTCCGGCTTGGGATCAAACAGGCAGAACAATACGGTTTCACAAACTACGGTCCTGTACAATTTTACATTGAAATGATGTTTATGCTGGGCAGCTATTTTGATACTGACTGCCAGCTGCCATGGGCAGCCCGGATTTTAAACGATCCTGAAATTGAAAATCAGGACGAACGTGCAGACTGCCTTTTTGATAAAGCCATGGATTACGTGGAAAAAGTGGGCGGCCCCAACCGGAGATATGCAGTAAAATCACTGACCCGTGCCAGCCAGGAAAACTTCAAAAGCCTGTGTAAATTAAAGGGAGATCTTGAGACAGATCTTTTATTCCGTCTCAAACTCAATCACCCGCAAAAATGTCAATATGCCGGAGACAAGGCACTTCTCAAACTTATTCAACAGGGCAGGAAACTGTCACAGGAGTATTCAATTTCCGGCAGCTCAGGTATCATTTGTTTTACCTGTTTCATGTTTATGCTGGGGCATGGTTTTGCAGATGACCCCTTATACCCCTGGTGTGGTGACACACTGAAGGATGATAGTATTAGTGCTTCTGAAAAACGAGTGGAGCGCCTCTTTAGTAAGGGGATTGCCTATCTTACTAAAGCATTAGCCAATTCAATCGATGAGGGGAGGTAGACCAGACCATGTCGTTGAACGATACAAAAAACTCCAAAAAGCCAAGCACCAACACAGGGGGATCCTTATCCTCTGAAAGCCAACCGTGTCCAAAACCCAAATATGAACTGGTCGAACTGGTGGAGGTGGTGAAACAGGACAAAAGAAAATGGGTCAAAGGCGTCGGGATGGACTGCACGGACACTGCCGTAATCACCGAACATGTTGAACGGACTGATAAAAACGGGGCACATTTTAAGCAGTACATCAATTTGAAAAAAAATTCGATGAAGGCTGGGCCGGACGACCCGAACAAGAGACATCCTGAAAATGGCCGGGAGATTATCTTCAAGGCCCGGGTCAAACTACAAGACGGGGAAACAGGAACGCTGAATGGCGTTAAAGTTGTTTTCAAACACACATGTACAAAAGCAGCCAATAGAGCTACTCCGGAGGCAACTGTTTGGACTGATGCAGAATTGACGGGTAAGGAAAAAGGAGGCTTCGGGACAGGCAGAGATGCTGAAACATCTAAAAATACCAATGCCAAAGGATGGACCCCGGAAATATCTTTTTATACATCCCAGTATGGTGGTGATCAGTTTGAAATTAGTGCAGAGCTTGATACATCCGTGGAAGGTTCCGGCGCTGCTGCAAAGAAAACTCAGGCTAAATACGAGGTCTGGCGTAAATTCTGGTACCAGATGACCTATTTTAAAGACTATAGCCCTTCTGCCCCTCCTGTGCCGCAGAATGCGGTAGACGCTTACAAAGAAGTCTTTGTTGAGATGGGCAAAGCCAATTTAGAAAAAAAAGAATTTGAAGAAACAGATATCACGAGTGTCGACCTGAAAAAAAGGACTTTTGTTAAGGAGTACATGGTCAAACTGAACGGAAGCGATGTTAATAAGGCAGCGGTTATAGGATACCACAATACAGTAGAATTCAAGAAGATGCGACCCCATACCGGGGATGATAAAGCACATAAACTCACTTCCAACCTGATTATCACTAATTATCAGTGCGACTCGGTGGATGCGGATTGCGCAACAGCTGTGGTGGTTTGTGAGTTAACCAGTGACCCTCATGAAGTTATAATTCCTGATGCCGAAATCGCCTGTAATCCACCGCTGAAGGCTGGTGCGAGTTTTGTTATAAGTGGCGAGTGGAGCAAAACCGACGAAGACTCAGCTCTGAGCCCCCCCACCCATTGGCATAAAGAAGCTAATCTGACAGACAGCGATATAGAAATTGATAAGACACGGACCGCGTTGAATAAAATCAAAGTTAAGAGGCCCGCCGGCGCGGAAGTTAGCGATAAAGTTTTTATCAAGCTAAGTATACTTGCAACCAAGTCTTTTGCCGGATGCGCTGCCGGTGATGGACAGGTTGTATGTGTGTATACAGGTGCAGCAACGGGGCTGGGCACCGTAAAAGATTACAATGAAACGGTGGGGCACGAAATAGGGCATCTGTTCTTTCAATCGATTGAACCTGTCTCCCCCACACCACCAGCGCGTTCCCTGAAGGACCATCCTTTTCAGTATGTCGGACACGGTGGGTCAGGCTCACATTGCCGACACAATTTCCAAGGTGGTGCAAAAGCCGGTGTTGGCACCTACAGTCGAAATGCCCGCACCACTATCACCAGTGATGGACTTGGAACCGCGCTCGGACCGGATTTTTATCATAAGGTCGTGGATC
>QMMT01000172.1 GCA_003647385.1 Deltaproteobacteria bacterium | reverse complement strand
CTGGATGACCGCCTGCGTAAACAAACCCTTGAGCTAATGAAAGCTCCTGCGCTGAATTCGCTTCCGAAAGACATAGTTGCAGAGTTTAACCGGCGGCAGGAAAGCTGGATAGCAGATTAGAAATTAAAACTGCCGGTGAAAATTATTTTTTTATATTAATATTAAGGAGTGACATTATGTTCTACCAGTCAAGAGATAGAGATATTAATTTTATTAAGGCACGGAAAAATCATAAGTGTTACGGTATGGGTTTAGGTATTATGATTCTGGATGATGTTTATCCAGGATTTCCAGGTGATGTAAGAAATGCAAGTGCTTTTAATTTTCCCATTCAATATGAAGTTATCAAAGGTGTAGATAACCTTAACCTTATGCATGAGGAAGATAAAACACCATTAATTGAACCTATTATAAATGCAGCTAAACATCTTGAGAGTATGGGTTGTCGGGCAATAGTTGCCGAATGTGGTTATTTCGCATGGTTTCAAAAAGAAGTTGCAGGTTCTGTAAACGTACCTGTTTATATGTCTAGTTTGATGCAAGTTCCATTAATTCAGCAAGCCATAGGACCTAAAAAAGATGTTGGTATTCTGTGTGCGGAAAAAGGTTGTCTTACAGATGGGCATCTACAGCATGTAGGAATAGATTTAAATAGCAATTATTTTATTCACGGCACACAAGATGATTATGTTGTAAAGGATTTTGAAAATCTTTGGGACGAACGCGTTCGTCCAGAAGTTCCCGCTGCGACCTATAAAAATACTGAAAATGAACTTATTGAAATAGTTAAAGATATCGCAAAAAACCATCCACATATGGGTGCATTAATGCTTGAATGTACCGGGATGCAACCATTCGCCCGTGCTATACAGCGAGAAATAGAAATTCCTGTTTTCAGTTGGGGAACTCTATTAGAGTTAGCCTATTCAAGTGCTGTACACCCTGATTATTATGGCCATGTATAATATTTATCTGTCATTGCCGATATTGAGTGTGTTCCGGCAATAATTAATACATTTTTTAAATGACTTGATTCTCGCAAAGTCCGGAGGAAAACCATGAACAAAGAGAGACAAAGAACAAAGGTTATTATTTGTGACTCCATTGCAAAAATTGGTGTTGATATGCTTAAAGAGTACTGTGTTGTTGATATTAAAAACGGACTTACCGAAAATCAACTCAAAGAGATCATACCAGCCTATGATGCTGCTGTGGTAAGAAGTGCTACCCGATTTCCTGAAGCCATCCTTGATTCTGCCAGTAAATTGAAAGTTATTGGCCGTGCCGGGGCAGGGCTTGACACTATTGATGTTGAAGCAGCAAAAAAAAGAGGGATTGCCGTTGTTAATGCCCCCAAAGCCAACTCAGTAGCAGTTGCAGAACATACCTTTGCCCTGATGTTAGCCCTGGTACGCCATCTGCCCCGTGCCAATGCAAGTCTAAAGGAAAATCGCTGGGAAAAAAAGAATTTCATGGGTACGGGTCTTGCCGGCAAAACTCTGGGGCTTTTGGGCTTTGGAAAAATTGCCAGGCAGGTGGCCTCCCGTGCCATTGCCTTTGGCATGAATGTTCAGGTTTATCAGAGAAGAGCAACCCCGGAAAAAAATCAAAAACTGGGCATTGATACAGTGGATTTAAAAATTCTTTTCAGTTCGTCTGATTTTATCTCTCTGCACATTCCGGGAAGGCCTGAAAATACTAATTTCGTTAATGCAGAGCTGCTTTCATTCATGAAGCCCACTGCCTACATCATTAACACATCCCGGGGCACTATCATGGATGAAGATGCCCTCCTTTTTGCATTGGACAAAGGATTTCTTGCCGGAGCTGCCCTGGATGTTTTCAAGATTGAACCTGCCATTGATAATCTGCTGGTGGCACATGAAAAGGTAATTGTCTCACCACACATTGCAGCTTCAACCGATGATGCCCAGCAGTCCGCTGCCATAACTGTTGCAGAGCAGATTCTTGGTGTTCTTTTTGAACCGGAACATGAAAACCCGCTGAGTCTGGCTGTTATTCCCCTTGACAAGGTCTTTCCCCATGAGCTCATCGACCCCCGCCGTGTGGAGAACCTGATTGAAAAAATCAATGCCTCTGATGTTTTTACTAATCCTCCCATCGTGGTGCAATCCAAGGATTACTATGTAGTGCTGGATGGAGCAACCCGTGTTTCCGCCTTTAAAAAACTGGGGTATCCCCATATTATTGTCCAGGTACTAAAAGATCGTAGTAAATACAAATTAGATACATGGTTCCATGCCATCAGAAAGATAGACACCAAGATACTGCTGAATCTTTTAGATGAACTGCCGGAAATCACCATGGTTAAGAGCGATTTAAAAACTGTCCAGGCTGACATGGTTGAACACGGCGGTCTTTGCTACCTTCAGACCATGGATAAAACAGTTTACCACATTCAGCCCAATGGAGATATCAACCATCTGGATGCCCTGAACAAACTAACGGATATTTATATCCAGGCAAGTCATGTCACCAGGACCCTTCATGATGATATCGACATCCTGCTCAACGAATTTCCTGATCTGACCGGGGTAGTAGCTTTCCCTGTGTTTACACTGGATCAGGTTCTCCAGATTACCGATACCGGCAATGTGATTCCGTCAGGTATCACACGATCCATTATTTCAGGGCGGGTCATGCGTCTGAATGCTGAATTGGAATTTCTCAAATCTGACAGAGATATAGATGAAAAAAACAGGTGGCTTTATGATCTGGTCATGGAAAAGCTATCCAATGATCAGGCTCGATATTATGCAGAGCCAATATATCTTCTTGATGAATAATCGACAGACTGTTACACAACACCAATTGAACGAAACCGCTACGCGGTAGCTCCCCCATATCCACCAATCTCACTTAAAATTCCGACCAAGTCTTTTCTATAGCCTTTGGCCATATTAGAAATACCTCCAAGTTTTAACTTTTATCACAGGAGGTATACCATGACAAAATTACGTCAACAAATGATTAGATCCATGGAACTAAGGGATTTATCAGAGAACACTCAAAAGAGTTATTTGCAGGCTGTTACCGGTCTTGCAAAACATTACATGCTGCCACCGAATCAGCTTTCTCAAGAAATGCTTGAAGACTATTTGCTTTATTTGAAAAATGATTTGGGGCGAGCTCCAAAAACCTGTGGGGTTGCTAAAGCGGCATTGAATTTTTTTTATCATGATGTTCGTGCCAATGAGAAAACCCTCAAATTTTCAATAAAAAGGAACAATCGAAAGCTTCCGGTTGTGTTAAACCCGGACGAGGTATGGAAAATTATTAATGCCGCAAACAATCCAAAGCGGGCGATGCCCGCAACCCAATACCCAGATGACATGAGCCGCCATATTTGCTAAAGATGAAGCAAGTCTACAACCATCAAGCAAAAAGGAGGCGGCTCATGAAATTATTTATAGATAAATTTTCAAATTTGGTCAAGGGAACCATTTCAGGATTTGATCGTATCGTATTCAAAGGTTTGGTTCTTCCGTTGATGTCAGCAAGTGAGGTAATGACTTTTTGCAGATACAAAGGTATCCTTAGTAAAAATTATTATAAGGAAAGAAAAGCTTGCCCATGAACAGCAGCAAAAAGAACAAATTTTATCTGGCCTAATCGGCGTATGGTCATGCCTGGAACGAGGTTCATCGTACCGTGCGGTGTGTTGTGCTGAAGCTGGATTCCCTCAGTTGAAACATTATCAGGTTCAATGCAAGCATTTATATTTTTATTTTGATGACAGTGAATATGGTTTCATGAATATACGTCCCGAGGATGTTGTTCTGGTAGCGCAGGAAAATGGAATCTTAGGCTTTATTGCAGTCTGGTACCAGGATGAGCCATATATAGATAATTTGCATATCAAATCATCTGCGAGATCTAAAAAATTGGGGTCTGTTTTAATGAAATCCGCAGCCGGTCGGCTGATCCAGCAGGGACAAACCACCGCATATCTCTGGGCAGCCCACGATAATGAAAGAGCAATTCATTTCTATGAGAGGCTTGGCGGCGTTTGTACAGACCGGGCATTGCAGGATTATTTGGGTACGATGGTGCCAAACGTAAAAATTGTATGGCCTGACCTTTCCATTTTAAATGATATCAGGCTGTAAAAAAATCATTACACTGTATCAATCAATGTTGCATAAAAATCACATGCATCAACAATCTGGCTCAATTGACAATTTTCATTCACCATATGAGCCAGTTTATACTCACCCGGCCCAAAGCCGATGGTGGGTATGCCCATGGCGGTTGTCGTAACCGCATTTGTGCTGAAATCCCAATAATCAAGCTCAGGCTCAGACCTAAACGCTTTATTAAATGCTTTAAAGCAGATTTTTGTAAGTTCATGGTCAAGATCAATCTGCCAGGGCAGATGAAACGGATGATACCTTACATCCATCCCTGTCCAGCTCTTGCGATGAAGGATTCCAATCTCCCAGGATGCTTTTTTATCTGCAATGATGGCATCCATTTCTTTTTTTATGGTCTCCTTTGTTTCACCCATAGCCATGCGCCGGTCAAGGTATATTTCACACTCAAAAGGAACGGCATTGAGAGATTCGCTTAAACTTGCGATCCTTGAAGCCACCAGTGTCCCATGTTGACCTTGATCGTTCATAAGAGAGGCACTGGCTTTTTCTATTCTTTGAATAATTTCCGCCATTTCATAAATCGCATTCAATCCTTTCTCAGGCGCAGAGCCGTGGGCAGAAATACCCTGTGTTTTAATTGCAACCTGGGCTTTACCCTTGTGCCCTGTGACCAGTTTGTTATCCGAAGGCTCACATATGATCATATAATCCGGTTTAAAACCAAGCTCACTAAATACATGTTTCAAATTTTCACCGTCACAATCTTCTTCCAATACAGTGCAGGATACAACTATTGTCTTGTCATGATGAAATCCCAGTTTTTTTGCAACAGCCCCGGCATATATGGAAGCGGCGGCCGAAGATTTCATATCAACAGACCCCCTGCCATGGAGCCTGTCGTCTTCAATTACGCCATCAAACGGGGGATGGGTCCATTCTGAAAAATCGTTTGCTTCCACTGTATCTACATGGGAATCAAACATAACGATTCGCTGGCCACTGCCGATACGACCGACAATGTTCCCCATTGAATCAATGACCACGTCATCATAATCAAGTTCATTCATTTTATTTTTTATGCATTCAATAATTTTTTTTTCATCACCTGAATAACTTTTTATTTTTACCAGATCCTGTGCAAATTTAATAAGATCTGATTTGATCTCTTCTATTGCTGATTTTATACTGTCCATAATGGATAGACCCTCAATTGATTAAGGTTAAATAAGGCAATCTCTTTTGTGTGTTTCAAAACATAATCTACAAAAAATTGTATCAAGAGAATATACGGTTGTAAAGTTACTTTTGGCGGAATTATTTGTTAGACGGAACGCTATCTGCATAGATGGGATGCAGGAATATGCCCAGGTTAACTTTTGGCATTATTCGGGAACTCGGTGCTAATCAGACAGGTAAATAT
>QMMT01000171.1 GCA_003647385.1 Deltaproteobacteria bacterium | reverse complement strand
GTTCAAGGTGCCGACAAACAGTGAAGGTTTTCTTGTTGAAGCACATGCAAAACTGCGACCGGTTGATTTTGCATCAGACGGACTTTTTGTGGCGGGTCTGGCACATTATCCCAAACCCCTTGAAGAAAGTATTGCCCAGGCTCGCGCTGCTGTGGCCCGTGCCATGACGATCGTTTCAAGAGATTCCTTGATGGTGGGCGGTGTTGTAGCAGATGTTACACCGGAAAAATGTGCGGTCTGCCTGACCTGTGTTCGAACCTGTCCGTATGACATACCCTATATTCATGCGGATGGATATGCTCAGATTGATGCATCCGAGTGTCATGGGTGTGGTGCCTGTGTGGCAGAATGTCCCGGTAAGGCAATTAAGCTGAATCATTTTACGGATCAGCAGATTTTGGCAAAAACGGATGCACTTTTTGAAGAGGCATAAACCAGAACGATTAATGAGTTTTGATTAACGGAGGTTAATGATGACCCAAGAATTTGAACCTAGAATCATCGCATTCTGCTGTCAGTACTGAGCGTATGCAGCCGGGGACCTGGCAGGTTCCATGCGACTATCCTATTCTGCTGACATAAAAGTTATTCAGGTGCCATGCACGGGAAGGGTGGACATCCTTCATTTGCTCAATGCCATAGAAGATGGAGCAGATGGTGTATATGTGGCAGGATGCCTTGAAGGTGAATGCCATTACATAGAAGGTAATCTTAAGGCAAAAAGAAAGGTTGCGTATGTCAAAAAAACCTTGTCCGAACTGGGTATTGAGCCTGAAAGGGTAGAGATGTACAATCTTTCTTCCGCCCAGGGCGCACGGTTTGCAGAGATTGCCAATGAGATGTCTGACAAGATCAGGGAGTTGGGCCCCACTCCGATAAAGAAAAATCATGCGGCATGAAACCAGAGAATATAAAATAATTAATAAAATTGTGTAGGAATATTAGATTTCATAGCGCAGTTTAAAAAAAGGGTGAGGTGGTTTATGATAGTAGCAGATCGGAAGTCTCTTCAAGAGATATTAGCGATGGTACAAGACAATAAGAAGATTCTCATCGCCGGATGCAAAGGGTGCGTTACTGTCTGCAATGTCGGCGGGTTAAAGGAAGTTGAAATACTGGCATCCTCTATGAAAATTGCCAGAAAAAAAGAAGGAAAAGACATTGATATTGATATTCAGGTATTGGAAAGACAGTGTGACACTGAATATGTGGCTGGAATCAGTGAAATTGTCGATGACTATGAAGCAGTGATTTCTCTTGCCTGCGGTGTCGGCCCCCAGTTTTTATCTGAAATGTATAAAGATCAGATATTTTATCCTGGCGTTAATACCACCTTTTTTGGTGGCGCTACCCAGCACGGGGTCTGGGAAGAACGGTGTGCCGGCTGCGGCACCTGTGCTATCCATAATTTCGGCGGGTTGTGTCCCATTGCAAGATGTGCCAAAAGTCTTATGAATGGACCTTGTGGCGGATCATCCAACGGTATTTGTGAAGTGAACAAGGACACGGAATGCATCTGGGATTCCATTGTCAGAAAGAAAATGGAAGCAGGTAAACTCGAAGACCTTCTTGGTGTAAAAGGCCTTAAAGACTGGACAACGGCAAGGGATGGGGGACCTCGAAGAAGTATCAGGGAAGAATTGGTTCAGGGAAATATTTAAAATACAAAGGAGAGAACCAAAATGAGTGAGCTCAAATCAGGAAGTAATCTTGAAAAGGTTCTGACAGCCGGACATTTTGCATTTACCGGAGAATGCGGCCCACCCAAAGGTGCCAATGTCGCGCATCTTAAGGAGAAATTAAGCCACCTGAAAGGCAATGTAGATGCTGTAAATATGACCGATAACCAGACCGCAGTGGTCAGAATGTCTTCTATGGCAGGATCGGCCCTGATGATCGGAGAAGGGCTGGAACCCAATTTTCAGATGGTCTGCCGGGATCGGAACCGTCTGGCCATAATGAGCGATATCCTGGGTGCCTATGCCCTTGGTATTCGGAACATGCTCTGTTTGTCCGGTGACCACCAGACATTTGGCAACCATCCAGAGGCAAAAAATGTTCATGATATTGATTCCATGCAGCTGATCGCTTTGGTAAAGAAAATGCGGGATGAAGGAAAATTTTTGAACGGGGATGACATTGATGTCCCGCCTAAAATGTTTATTGGTGCTGCCTGCAACCCTTTTGCTGATCCTTATGAATACAGGGTGTACAGGCTTGCCAATAAAATAGAAGCCGGGGCTGATTTTATCCAGACCCAGTGTATCTTTAATATGGATAAGTTCAGGGATTTTATGAAAAAAACTGTGGACATGGGACTCCATGAGAAATGTTATATCCTGGCAGGGGTAACCCCTATGAAAAATGCCGGTATGGCAAATTTCATGTCAAAATTCGTACCGGGGATGGATATCCCCGATTCCCTGATCAAGCGCCTCAAAGGTGTGGATAAAAGAGACCAGTCAGAAGAGGGCATCAAATTCGCTCTGGAACAGGTGGAAGAATTTAAGGAAATGGAAGGGGTAGCAGGTGTTCATATGATGGCCATTGAATGGGAACACATGGTCCCTGAAATTGCCGAACGGGCAGGCGTATTGCCAAGACCGGTTGTTTAACTCCGTGTTATCAAAAGGATGGCCTGATGAAGATATCTTTTTCAGGCCATTCTTTTTCAGATCTTCTAATGGCACTTCTGTAAATAAAATTTTTTATATTGACCCGCGACATAAAAGCGTGACATAATAGTGTCGCTCTTTATTATTGCACGTCACTATAAGTGACAGGTAAATTTCGGTAGTATAAATTTTTTAATGGAGAAGTGATCATGCCGCGTGTCGTGCCTGCCGAAGAATTGGATCTGATCGAACGGATGATTTCAGAATATCCCGGAGGAATTGGGATTTCAGCGCTTGAGAGAGTTCTGGCTCCTCATTTATCTAAAACCCTCAATCGTCGTACTTTACAGCGCCGTCTTGAACGTCTTTTGTCAGACAAACGTATTACGACCGAAGGCGAAAGCATCGCACTGGTTTACAAGCACGCCCCCGGTGTGGCCATCACGGCTGAGTCTATTGTCGCAGAGTCTTCAATTGGAGACGAAGCCCAAAGTTATATCCCGGTTTCGCCGGAGGGCGGTATCATTCGTAATCTCGTGCAACAACCGCTGATGCAGCGTAAACCGATCGGTCATCAGCGTTCATTTTTGGAGGATTATGAGCCGGGTGCTACCTTCTATCTTTCCGAGTCTTTGCGGTTCCAGTTTCATGAGATGGGTCGCACACTTGTGGGGGAACGCCCTGCAGGTACCTATGCCCGGGAAATTTTGAACCGGTTGCTGATTGATCTGTCATGGGCGTCTTCCCGTCTGGAAGGAAATACTTATAATCGCTTGGATACACTAAACCTGATCAAATTCGGTCAGGCAGCAGAGGGTAAAGATATCCATGAAACCCAGATGATCCTGAATCACAAGGCAGCCATTGAAATGCTCATCCAGGAAGCCGATCAGATTGGATTCAATTCTTTTACATTTCTCAACCTGCACGCTATCCTGTCGGAAAATCTACTTCCTGACGAAGATGCATGCGGACGGTTACGCCGTAGACCTGTAGACATTTTTGGGTCGGTTTTTCTTCCGTTGGCCATGCCCCAGGTTCTGGAAGACTGCTTTCATTTGTTTCTTAAGAAAGCTGACGTCATTCCAGATCCATTCGAGCAGGCCTTTTTCGTGATGGTGCACCTGCCATATCTACAGCCCTTCGAGGATGTTAACAAGCGTGTCTCTCGGCTGGGAGCGAATATTTCACTTGTTCAAAACAACATATGCCCCCTTTCTTTTGTTGATGTGCCTGAACAGGCTTATGTTGAAGGCATTCTGGGTGTGTATGAATTTAACCAGGTTGACTTACTCCGGGATGTGTTTATCTGGGCATATGAACGCTCCTGTCAGCGTTACCTTGCCATCACTCAAGTCATGGCTGACCCGGATCCTCTGCGTATCCGATATCGGGAGACGTTGATCCTGGCAGTACAGGCAATCATCCGGGGTCTTAAGGCGCCGTCTGAGAAGAATATTCAGCAATTAACATATGAACAGGTACGCCAAAATGACCGGGAAGCCTTCAACAAAATGGTAATGGATAGCTTGCAGCGCCTGCATGAGGGAAGCGTGGCCAGGTATCGGTTGAAACTGTCCGAATTTCAATCATGGAAATCGATCCTGGACCGTCATTCCCCAGCGGATTCTTAAATGCCTGAAAAATAGGTAAAAACCCCGGAAAATTAATTACCTAAACTATTTTTCCATAATTTTTCCAGCTCAACACTTTTGCTGCGGGCCTATTATAATCTTTTAAACCGCCATAGATTAAAATTAAGTTTTTCTTTGAGAGGTTACTCAGATCTCCAAAATACTTAAGCCCTTTAAAAAAATTGGAATGGATTGTTTCCCCGGACTTAATTTCAATCGCTTTGAGATCTTCCCCTTCTTCAAGCAGCAAATCAACCTCATGCCCCGTGTTATCTCTCCAGAAAAAGGCATTTGGAATCAAACCGTTATGATAGCGCATTTTGATATACTCTGAAATGATATATGATTCAAATATGTGACCGCGTAGATAATGGGAACTCAATTGAACAGGGCTCTGGATGTCGAGAAGAGAACATAATAAGCCTGTATCAAAAAAGTAAAGTTTGGTCTGCTTCACCAGGCGCTTGTTAAAGTTTTTGTGATGAGGTTTCAGAAGATAAACAATAAAGCTGGCTTCAAGAATCGATATCCACGAAGAGACAGTTTTATAGTTGATGCCCAACTCGTTTCCAATACTTGAAAAACTGATCAGCTGCCCTGTCCTTCCGGCGCACAATTTGATGAATCTCTGGAAAGTTCTGAGGCTGCCAATATTTTTTATGCTTCTGACATCCCGTTCAATATAAGTCTGGATATAGGAAGGATAATAGTCCTGTGGTTGAATGTCTCTGTCATAGATGGCAGGATAGGACCCGGTGAAAAGAAGTTTGTCCAGATTTCCTTGCGGTTGTCCTGCTTGATCGAGCTCAGAGAGTCCAAATGGCATTAAATGGAGCACAGCAACTCTTCCTGCAAGAGATTGAGTTATTTTTTCCAGTAATAGAAAATTTTGGGAACCCGTCAAGATGAATTTTCCCATCTGTTTAGACTCATCAACAATACCTTGAAGATAAGAAAAGAGTTCGGGAAGCTTTTGGGCCTCATCAATCACTACACCGGTTGATGAAAAAGTTTTTAAAAATCGTAATGGATCTTCCTGAACAGCATGTAAATCATTTAGGTTTTCCAGATTGATGTATTCATAATTCGGAAACAGCCAGCGGACAAGAGTCGTTTTTCCGGATTGTCTGGGGCCGGTTAATGTAATTGCCGGGAAACTTTTTGTCATTGTCAGTATTTTTTTACTTAGGGTTCTGTTTATCATCCCTCCCCCTCTCTTTTGTTTTTAAAATAATATCCTTACAATTTAGGAATGTCAATCCTAAATTGTAAGGATAACAGTTTTATAT
>QMMT01000170.1 GCA_003647385.1 Deltaproteobacteria bacterium | reverse complement strand
TCTGTTGTCACCAGACTCAGCCGAACCCGGGGGCCATATTTTTTTGTGATAAGATATCCCAGTCTTCCAACCTCACCCAGTCCTGCATCAACTGCCAATGGTGTCATCAGCGTATCATAGTGTCTGAAATGATTTGCCGTTGCTGAATACCCCAGGTTTGCTATATATCCTGCCACCTGGGTGGTGATATAGGCCCCTTTGGCATAGTTCATCATACTCTCCACACAGGTAGGGGTATGGGGAGCAGATCCCACCATGTCTGCCGCCATTTCCTCAGCACAGACAATGGCATGGGTATGATGCAGCTTAATTTTTTCCCCCCAGTCTTCCCAGTTATCATTAAAAATTTCTCCTCTGTGAGAATATATCCACAAAGGGTTGATCTTTGTTGTACCGACCAGAGAGGCGCCCAATGCTTTTGCATACCCTTTAAGCCTGCTTGTTGCTTCTTCCGGGCTGATCATAACTTTTTTATCTATCACTTTTTGTTTTACAAAAAAATGAGGTTCCGGAGAATATTTTTCAGAAGTGGAAAGGAAGTGCGGCAGGGATAAAGATGCCAGCATTGCAGCAATATTGGCATCAGCCTCAGGACTGTCAATAGATCCGGGTTGTCCAATAGGCCCACCCTTTGATCTTCTTTTTGCATCGAGATCTTCCAGTTCCGGATGATCTTTATAATATGCCGTGTACTGTTCAGAATCCTCCGGAAGTGAACGATTCCTGGAAAAAACATGGTCCCTTTCATCAAATTGATTTACCTGATCAACAATATATCCTTCAGTGCCGGCCAGCGCTTTTATATTTGAGTCTGTTTTTCTATAAAAAAGAAACAGGAGCAGACCCTCAAGAAACACCAGAAAAATCAATATGACAGCACCAAATCCTGTTTCAAAAAAACCCAAAGAATTAAGGGTAAAAAAAATAATCACAGAGAACAGTATTCCAGAGAATTGTAATCCGCCCAAAATGGATGCCCGCTTTTCATTTTCCCAGATAGATGAGATAAGAAATGACAGACTGATAATAGTCGATAAAATAAGTCCAATTGCAAAAATAATCACAAGGATTGTTACCATATAACAGCCTCCTTATTTATCTACCAGGGAACCACTGACAAAAAAAACAACTCAATGATTGTAATTAACGAAAAAGTTCCGGATCAATGGAAAATCGTTTCATGATCTGCTGCAGGGCCTGCCGATCCATATGACATTGCCTGGCTGCCTGGGTGATATTGCCATTTGTCATGGAGAGCTTGGCACCGATATAATCATGATTAAACTCATGAAGTATTTTTTCTTTTGCTTCTTTATAGGGCAATACAACAACGTTGTTGCTGTCAAACCCTTGAAAACCAGACTTTCTTTGATCTTCATCCTTTAAAGGAATATCAGACAGGGTAATGATATTCCCTTTTGAATAGAGAATTCCCTGGACAAGAATATTTTCAAGTTCTCTTACATTTCCGGGCCATGGCTGCTTCATCAAAAGATCCATCACGTCTTCAGATATAGTTTTGGATTCTTTTTTCAGTTTTTTGCAATGTTTTGCCACAAGGTGTTCGGATAGGATTGGGATATCGGTTATTCTGTCTCTTAACGGCGGCAGTTCAATGGGAAGGACATTTAAGCGGTAAAAAAAGTCTTCCCTGAATTCTTTGTCGGCAATCTTTTGTTTAAGATTCCGGTTGGTGGAGGCTATGATGCGGACATCCACTTTTATAATTTTTGTATCTCCAAGAGGTTTTATCTCCTTTTCCTGGAGGACCCTGAGCAATTTTGTCTGAATGGAAGGTCCTATATCCCCGATTTCATCTAAAAAAATCGTCCCCTTGTCTGCTTCCTGAAAAAGCCCTTCCTTGTCCCGGGTGGCATTGGTAAATGCCCCTTTTTTATATCCGAACAATTCACTTTCCAGAATAAGTTCCGGAATGGTCGGGCAGTTAACAGGCGTAAATTCATTATTTTTTCGGGGACTTAAAGCATGAATGGATCGTGCAGTCAGGTCTTTTCCCGTTCCGGATTCTCCTGTGATCAAAACGGTTACATCACTTGACGCAACCAGGTTGATTTGATCAAATACCCGTTGCATGGGTTCACTTTTCCCGATCAAATGGAATGATCTTATCTCTTTTTTCTTTAAAAGCCGCTTGTTTTCCTTTATTAATAGACTTCTTTCAAGCGCTTTTTGAATTTTAAATATGATCTCACCCTGTTCAAAGGGTTTGGGAATGAAATCATAGGCCCCTTTTTTAATGGCCTTTACAGCGGACTCTATGTTACCGAAAGCCGTCAACATGACCACGGTTAAATCAGGATAATTTGACCGGATATATTCAAGCAGTTCAAACCCGTCCATACCCGGCATCCTGATGTCGCAGATTACTAGATCAAATTCTTCCTGTTCAAGAATTGACATGGCTATTTTTGCTGAAAATGCCATGGAAACCCTGCAATTTATTTCAGGTTCAAGGGTTCTTTGCAAAAGCCTTGTCATATCTTTTTCATCATCAACTGCAAGTATATTTGCTTTCATTTTTATCCCCTGGTTGCACCTCAAGTCGTGGTTCCATCAGCAGGAAGGTTGATGGTGAATACCGTTCCCTTTTCTTTACTGCTCTTTACACGAATATCTCCCCGGTGTCGTTTAATAATACCATATCCGACAGAAAGACCAAGCCCTGTTCCCTGACCCACTGGTTTTGTGGTAAAAAATGGGTCAAAAATTCTTGTTAAATTCTTTTTCGCAATCCCTTTTCCATTGTCCTTTACTATAATCAGGATCTTGTCTTGTTCTGCTTTCTTGGTGGTGATGTCAATCTTGCCCTTTCCGTCCACTGCGTGACAGGCATTGATAACCAGATTTACCATGACCTGGGCCAGCTCCTGTTCATTGCCAAGAATATTAAGCCTGTCTCCTGTATAAGGATTCAAAGACATTTCAATATTCCTGAAATCAGAATGATTGGATAAAAATTTGACCACACCATCCACCACCTTGTTAATATCAACGATACTCATTTCAGGCGATCCTTTTCTTGAAAAAGAAAGAAGATCCGACACAACTGTTTTGCAGTTCTGCACATGTTTTTCAATAATTTTTAAATCATCCTGATGCTCAGGCGCCTGTTTTAACAATAACTGGGAATACCCAAGGATAATCCCTAAAGGATTGTTGATTTCATGGGCAACGCCGGCAGATAATTCACCCAAGGCAGCAAGCTTGTCTGCCTGAGCAATCTGCCGTTCCATCTGCTTTTTTTCATTTATATTCTTGATGATAAAATGATAGGATTTTGCAGATCCAAACGCGCCGTAATCAATACCGCCGGTTATCAAAACGAGCAGTGCTTCATTATCCGGTCTTAAAAATTCAACTTCCTCATTTAAAATATACTCTTCTGATCCGATTTTATGGCTGATTCTTTCCCATTCAGACGGATCAGCAAAAAAACTGCCCGCAGTCATTTTTTTCATGATCATTTCATCGCGGGAGTATCCAGTGAGTGTGATACCGGCCGGATTGGTTTCCATGATCTTAAATTCACTGTCTGTAACAATAATCGTATCCAGCGATTGTTCAAATATCCTGCGGCATTTATGCTCACTGCTTGTAAGCCTTTCGGTTCTTTCAACCACCTTATGCTCAAGGGTCTGATTCAGATCCATAAGTTCAATATGAGTTTTCTCAAGTTTTTTCCTGCCCGTAAGAATTTTTTCATTAATCTTCCAGTTTTGATTAAAAAAAAGAGTGATCAGGCCCACAAGCATGAAAGAAACCGTGTTGATACTGCCGGTATAAGCGCTGATGGCATGCCAGACTTCTGCATTGGATGTTAGCATTAAAAACTGTCTTAAAATATGACCGAATGATCTTGATACGGAAAAAATTGTAAGTCCGGTACTGATCCACAACAGATAAAGAAAAACCGCATTATCAGGATCAAGCTCCCTTAGTATTCTTGCTTTATAAAGAGACAGCAACGCAATGATAACCATGGCAACCGACCCTAAAACGTCTACTGCCAGGATGGGAATAAACGAGGCTATCATTGAATATCCTTTTTCCCCATCATCTGCCTTTGGTCATTAACAAGACTTGAAAGACCTTTATAAAAAAACAGCATGGCGGGCACGCATAACAAATGGTCCAGCTTTAACAGATAATAAAACCAGGCGAGCAGGGATGAGTTATTGTTGGTGACAATCTTCATCTTTAAAATGGAAATGTTTTCAATTTTTACAGCAAGGATCTGGTTATCAAAAAAATGAGCCGTAATTGTATCCAGATTCCAAAGGATGAAAAAAAAAGCTGAATATTGAATCAGGCGCCATCCTTTTTGTTGATCCAGGCCTTTGCCTGTGATGGTAAAGATAAGGGTTACCATGGAAAAAAGGAAAAAAAGATGTCCTACCTGGTGGGTGATAATCCCTTCCGAGCTCGCGTGAAGCTGGGTGGCGTACCCATTAATGGGGAGCAAGATCAAACCTGCAATCGTCATTGCAGGGATAGATTTTAAAAACAGCTGTAAGCTATACCGATTCTTTTTTGACATATCTCTTTTTAAAAACCTTTTTTATGACTGCAAAAAGAATAAATGACAAAATCAGGCAAATTACAAACCAGAGCAGGGAGCCGACATTTATGGGAGAAGAGGACCCAAAAGAAAAGGAAAACACCCATTTTTCTCCAAACCGTTTTAACATGGTTTGGGGCGTATATATCTTTGTTATATAGGAAACCATCAACAATATGGGAAGAACATTGACGATAAAATGCTTTAACAGTCCCTCAAAGAAATAATCATAATAGGCCTTGTTTAATTCAGCCTTATCAACATTTCTTGCCAGTCTCTTACCTTTTGTACTGTCAGGATGCTTCATGGCTTCTTCGCGTATCTCCTGCCAGTATCGATATTCCTTTTCCAGGCGTATATATCTTTTGGTCACATAAAATTGAGATAGGATTCTTGTGAAAATGACAACTAAAAATGCCAGGAGAAATATTACAGCTCCCGGGCCCAGGAACTCAAGGGGAGATAACAGGGTATCCAAAAACACCACAGTGCTGCTTAAAAAAGCATAAATTAATTCCCACACCTTGTCCAGAAAATCGTTCATTACTTTTCCCTTAAAATAAAACCCGTGGCTGATTCAATCATTATAGAGATTCAGCACACGGGTTTCAAGGTTCATTTACCCTTTATAAGGGTTATATCCAGATTTCAATCTTGAAAAATCTGAAGAACAAGAAGAACATTGTAGCTGCAAGAACAATCTTTAAGGTCATTTCAGAGAACATTTTCTGGGCACGGCTGCCAAGCATACCGCCTGCAAACCCACCGATGATAATGGCAATGGCAAGGGTCATATCCGGCAGGTATCCTGCCAGCAGGTATCCAATAAAGGAACCGATACTGGAAAAGCAGGTTCCGATTAAAGATATGGGAACTGCAACATACATGGGAAGTCCGGCCAGGGTGGTCATGGCAGGTACTAAAAGGAAACCTCCGCCGATACCAAAGGATCTGGATACG
>QMMT01000169.1 GCA_003647385.1 Deltaproteobacteria bacterium | reverse complement strand
GGTAACAAATAAGGAGAAGACATTGGACAATATATATGATTTCTTCGCAAAACCAAAAGATCCTAAAGTTTATGAGGGCGTTCAGATCAGCCTTGCATCTTCAGACCAGATTAGAGAGTGGTCTCATGGTGAAATCAAGAAACCCGAAACCATAAACTACAGGATATTCAAACCTGAAAGAGACGGACTTTTCTGTGCAAAAGTCTTCGGTCCCACTAAGGATTATGAGTGTAATTGCGGCAAATATAAACGCATGAAACATCGCGGCGTTGTCTGTGAAAAATGCGGCGTTGAAGTGATTCAGTCCAAAGTGCGGCGGGAGAGAATGGCACATATTGAACTGGCATCTCCCGTATCCCACATCTGGTTTTTGAAAAGTCTGCCCAGTAAAATAGGCAATGTTCTAGACTTGACGTTAAAGAGTCTTGAAAAAGTTCTCTATTTTGACTCTTATCTTGTCATTGATCCGAAAGATACGGGTCTTAAGAAACTTCAGCTTTTGTCTGATGATCAATATTATGAGGCGCTTGATGCCTTTGGTGATGAGTTTGAAGCCGGGATCGGTGCTGAAGCGATTCTGAAGCTGTTAGAAGAGATTGATCTTCAAGCGGTCCATGATGAACTTAAAGAAGAGATCAGCCTGACCAAATCAGTTGCTAAAAAACAGAAGATGGCCAAACGCCTTAAAGTAATTGATGCATTTCTAAATTCCGGGATTGAGCCCACACGAATGATTTTGACGGCCTGCCCGATCCTTCCACCTGATTTAAGGCCGCTGGTGCCACTTGAAGGGGGGCGGTTTGCCACGTCTGATTTAAATGATCTGTATCGAAGGGTACTAAACAGAAACAACCGTTTAAAAAGACTGGTTGACCTGAATGCACCTGATATCATTGTCAGAAATGAAAAAAGAATGCTCCAGGAAGCCGTAGATGTCCTGTTTGATAATGGCCGTCACGGCAGAGTGGTCACCGGTACCAATAAAAGACCCTTAAAGTCATTGAGTGATACCTTGAAAGGAAAACAGGGTCGTTTCAGGCAGAATCTTTTGGGGAAACGGGTTGATTACTCCGGTCGTACGGTTATTACCGTCGGTTCTGAGCTCAGGCTCCATCAATGTGGAATTCCTAAAAAGATGGCCCTGGAGCTTTTCAAGCCCTTTATTTATAATTATCTTGAGCAAAAAGGCCTTGTGTCTACGGTGAAGAGTGCCAAAAAAATGGTTGAGAGAGAGGAGACAGAAGTCTGGGATGCACTTGAATCGGTTGTTAAAGAATATCCGATCATGCTCAACAGGGCACCAACACTTCATCGTCTCGGATTTCAGGCATTTGAACCGGTTCTGATTGAAGGCAAAGCCATTCAGCTCCATCCGCTGGTCTGTCCAGCATTTAATGCTGACTTTGATGGTGACCAGATGGCGGTTCATGTGCCGCTTTCGCTTGAGTCCCAGCTTGAAGCCAGGATCATGATGCTGTCCACCAATAACATCCTGTCTCCGGCAAATGGTCAGCCCATTATTGTCCCCACCCAGGATATTGTTCTGGGTATTTATTACATGACCCGTGCTGTACGGAATCAAAAGGGTGAAGGCCTTCAATTGTCGAGTATTGAAGAAGTCAGAAATGCATTTGATGCAGGCGAGCTGTCTCTTCATGCCAAGATAAAAGTCAGGATCGATGGTAAAATATACGATACCACCACGGGAAGAATTCTTCTATGGGAAACCATTCCGGGTGATACGCTCCTTTCATTGAGCAGAATAAGAACACAGACCTTAGAAGATTGTGAAGCTGCAATGGAAGCGTTAAAGGCTGGAAAAGTTTTTGATAAGATTTTAAAAAAATATTCTGATGCTGAAATTAAAAAAACAAAGGGGAAAACCGGTATTCTGACCCGAAAGGAATTTAAAAATTTATTCCAGGTGTCTGAGATTGTGGTGGAACAATTATATGGTTTGAAACAGGATCAGTATACAGACATCAGAAAAGTGGGCGAGTCTTATACCATATTTAAAGTGGATGAACGAAAGACCACATTGCCGTTTAATCTTGTGAACAAGCTGATGGATAAGTCATCCATTGTCAAACTGATTGATTATGCATACCGTAACATTGGTTTAAAGGAAACGGTTATTCTTTCTGACAGGCTTAAAGATATTGGATATAAATATTCTACTTTGGGCGGTCTTTCCATTTGTGTGGATGATATGATTATTCCGGATGAAAAATGGAAGATTATTGCAACGTCTGAAAAGAGTATTGAAGATATTAAAGAACAGTACTCGGAAGGTTTGATTACACAAGGGGAAAAATACAATAAGGTCGTTGATATCTGGGCACAAAGCACGGATGATATTGCCAATGCCATGATGGAAGCCATGAAGAATCCCACGGGAGTTGAGGATGCGGATTCAGTAGAAGGATTAAATGCTGTTTATGTTATGGCAGATTCCGGGGCTCGTGGAAGCAAGGATCAGATGCGCCAGCTTGCCGGGATGAGGGGTTTGATGGCCAAACCTTCCGGTGAGATTATTGAAAATCCCATTACAGCCAACTTTCGTGAAGGCCTGTCAGTCCTTCAATACTTTATTTCAACTCATGGTGCGCGTAAAGGTTTGGCAGATACGGCGCTGAAAACAGCAAATTCCGGGTATCTTACAAGGCGGCTTGCCGATGTAGGTCAGGATTGTACCATTGTTGAGACCGACTGTGGTACTATTAACGGTATTGAGGTGGAAGCATTATATGAAGGCGGTGAAATTATTCAGACCCTTGGGGAAAGAATTCTTGGACGTGTTACCCAGGAAGACATACATGACCCCTATTCAGATGAGTTTATTGTTGGAGTCGATACTGAATTAGATGAATATCAAGCTAAAAAAATCGAAGACTCCGGCGTCTTAAAGGTTAAAATTCGTTCTGTTCTGACCTGTAATTCAAAACATGGGGTCTGCTCCAGGTGTTACGGCCGGGATCTGGCCCATGGTGTGACAGTTGAAATCGGTCAGGCCATTGGCATTGTCGCAGCTCAATCTATTGGTGAGCCTGGTACCCAGTTAACCATGAGAACTTTCCATATTGGTGGTACGGCTTCAAGAAAGGTTGAAGTCGCAGAAATCAAGGCCAGGGTCGGTGGCGTATTAAAGTATAATGAAGATATCCAGACGGTTGTCTCAGCTGAAAATGACGTCATTGTAATGAACCGTAAAGGCGGCGGGATCATCATTGTTGGAGAAGATGGACGAGAAAGAGCAAAAGAAACGGTAATTTATGGTGCAACACTGCATATCAAAGATGGTCAGAAGATCGAGCCGGGAGATGTGATTGCCACCTGGGATCCGTTTACAACACCGATTATCACAGAGGTCACTGGCCGTATTCGTTTTGCTGACATAGAAGTTGGATCCACTGTCCAGGAACAGATTGACCAGGTAACCGGTAAGGTTTCCCGTACAATTATTGAAGGTAAGGATTCAGAGGTCCGACCCAGAATTGTCATTAAAGATAAGGATGGGAAAGGGATTAAACTGCCGAATTCCAAAATGTCTGCCAGGTATTATTTGCCGGTGAATGCGATTCTGACCATTGAAGAAGATGATGATGTCATGGCGGGTGACGTTATTGCAAAACTGCCAAGGGCAACGACTAAAACCAAGGATATTACCGGTGGCCTTCCAAGGGTTGCCGAACTCTTTGAAGTCAGAAAACCAAAAAATCCCGGAGTTCTGACCGAGATTGACGGGTATGTTTCCGTGTCAAAGGGAACTAAAGGCAGACAGAAAGTGAGTATTACCCCGGGCGATGTTGGAGAAAAGAAAGATTACTCCATCCCAAAGGGTCAGCACGTAACCGTATATGACGGTGATTATGTGAAAGCGGGTGACCCGCTGATTGCCGGAAGTGCCAATCCCCAGGATATTATGAATATTAAGGGTGAAGTGGCATTGGCCAAATATCTTGTGGATGAGGTACAGGAAGTTTACAGGCTTCAGGGTGTAAGAATTAATGACAAGCACATTGAAGTCGTGATCCGCCAGATGATGAGACGGGTAAAAGTTATTACTACGGGTGATACCAATTTCATTCCGGATGAACAGGTGGACAGAGTCCATTTTGAAGAAGTTAATCGGGAAGTGGCTATGCAGGGCGGTGAACCGGCAAAAGGTGAACCGTTAATCCTTGGTATTACAAAAGCATCATTATCTACGGATAGTTTTCTTTCTGCCGCATCATTTCAGGAGACAACAAAAGTGTTGACGCTGGCTGCCATTGAAGGTAAATATGACAGCCTCAGGGGATTGAAAGAGAATGTTGTAATGGGTCGTATGATCCCAGCCGGAACGGGTTTCCCGAAATATCAAAATGTTGAGGTAGCGCTGGGAGAAGTTGCACAGGTTTAATTTAATAAAAATAAAAAAACTTGACATTTAATGTAAGTGGAAGTAGAATTATATATTTTGTCGTGTATGACAATGGTTTAAATTTGATAAGGAGCGTAAGGGGAAAATATGCCGACCATTAATCAGTTGGTTAGAAAAGGTAGGAAAAAAGCAGAAAAAAAGGTTAGCACGCCTGCTTTGAAGGGTGGTCCTCAGAAACGGGGAGTCTGCACCAGGGTGTACACGTCAACGCCAAAGAAACCTAACTCTGCTTTAAGGAAAGTGGCCAGGGTTCGTTTGACAACCGGAATGGAAATTGCTGCATATATACCCGGTATGGGTCATAACCTCCAGGAGCACTCTGTTGTTCTCGTCAGGGGTGGCAGGGTAAAGGATCTTCCTGGTGTTCGCTATCATATTGTCAGGGGCGCTCTTGATACACTAGGTGTTGATGATAGAAGACAGGGTCGGTCGAAATATGGGGCAAAAAGACCTAAGTAAATGTTAACAAAATCTTAATTTAAGTTATGGTGGACATGAATAATGGCAGTAAATGAGATCAACCTTGATAACGTAACAAAAGATGCCACGCCGGAAGAAAAGCTTGCCGCTAAATTTGTTAACTGCGTCATGAAACAAGGCAAAAAGAACGCAGCTCGCAAAGCAGTGAAAAGTGCACTGTTGATTGCACAGGAAAAAATTGATGAGCCCGGTCTGGATGTGCTGAAGAAAGCAATTGACAATATCAGACCAGCCGTTGAGGTAAAGTCCAGAAGAATTGGTGGCTCAACCTATCAGGTGCCCACGGATATTAAACCCAGCAGGCAGACGGCTTTGGCATTTCGATGGTTGATTAATTTCAGCCGGAGCCGTTCGGAAAAAGGCTATGCAAATAAGCTGGCCGCAGAATTGCTTGACGCTTGCAACGGTCGCGGTGGTGCAATGAAGAAAAAAGAAGATACACACAAAATGGCAGAGGCCAACAAGGCATTTGCACATTTCAGGTGGTAATAAATATTATAGAATATCCTGATAACCTTCCACAGGAGGAGTAAAGAAGATGGCTAAGGAAAAATTTGAGCGGACCAAGCCGCATGTGAACATAGGGACAATCGGACATATCGATCATGGTAAGACTACGCTTACAGCAGCCATTACCAAGCATTGCG
>QMMT01000168.1 GCA_003647385.1 Deltaproteobacteria bacterium | reverse complement strand
GGTTCGTTTGATTTTGATAAAATAACGGCTGAATTATCATCAAATCTGATCATTGAGCCGTCAAGTCTGGATATTTCCTTTTTAGTCCGTACAATCACGGCCTGAACAATATCACCCTTACTCACTTTAGCATTGGGAATCGCTTCCTTAACTGAACAGGTTATGATATCACCGATACCGGCATACCGTCTTTTAGATCCGCCAAGCACCTTGATGCAGTAGAGTTCCTTTGCGCCGGAGTTGTCTGCCACAGTTAATCTTGTTTCACTCTGAATCATTTTTCAACTCCTTTAATCAAACAGCTTTTTTAACGATTTCACTGACTCTGAAACGTTTTAGCTTGCTCAAAGGTCTTGTCTCGATAATTTTAACCGTATCACCGATTCTGCATTCATTTTTTTCATCATGCGCATGGTATTTTTTATACCGTTTCATGAATTTTTTATAAACCTTGTGTTGAACATATCTTTCGATCTGAACGACAACCGATTTATCCATTTTATCTGACACGATAAGACCTAACAGCTCTCTTTTATTTTTTTGAATATTTTCCATAGTAGTATCTTCGCAAATTAGCTAATGTTTACGTTCATTTCCCTAGATATTGTATAAAGTTTTGCAATATCTTTTCTGACATTTGAAAGTGTCGATGTATTCTCTAACTGTCCTACATCGTTTTGAAAGCGAAGGTTAAAAAGCTCTTTTTTTAATTCACCAAGCTTTTCTTTCATCTGGTCTGCTCCCATCTCTCTTATTTCTAACGGCTTCATAGTTTAGTTCCTTTCAACAAACCGGGTTTTCAAGGAAAGTTTTCTGGCAGCCAGTCTCATGGCCTCTTTGGCCACTTCTCTTGGGATACCTTCCATCTCATAAAGAATCTTACCGGGTTTTACTCTGGCCACCCATGCATCTGTGGCACCTTTACCTTTACCCATTCTGACTTCTGCCGGTTTTTTTGTTATGGGATGATCAGGAAAAAATCTGATCCAGCTTTTTCCTGATCTTTTTGCATGCCGGGTCAGTGCAACCCTTGCAGCTTCAATCTGTCTTGCACTTATATATCCGCATTCAGCAGCCTGGAGACCGAAATCACCAAAACTTAACGTATTGCCTCTGCTAGGTGACCCTTTTGTTCTGCCACGAAACTCTTTGCGGAATTTTACATTTTTTGGACTAAGCATTTTTTTAATTACTCCTCATCACTACTATTTAGCACTTTTTATTTAGAGAGGGCCTGCTCACCAGGATTCAGTACTTCACCCTTAAAAATAAAGGTTTTAATTCCAATGGTTCCGTAGGTTGTTCTTGCTTCAATAAAACCGTAGTCGACATCAGCTCTTAAGGTATGAAGAGGGATACGGCCTTCCTTGTACCACTCTGTTCTAGCCATTTCAGCACCGCCCAACCGACCCGAGCAAATTATCTTAATCCCTTTTGCTCCGAACCGCATGGCAGAGGACACACTTCTTTTCATTGCTCTTCTGAAAGCGATTCGTCGCTCCAGTTGAAGCGCTATATTTTCTGCAACCAGCTGAGCATCAATTTCAGGACGTCTGACCTCTTTGATATCTATCAGCACTGCCGGATCAAGCATTTTTTCAAGCTCCTGTTTTAACAGTGCGATCTCACTTCCTTTTTTCCCAATAATAATACCAGGTCTTGCTGCAAATACCCTCAGTCGAATCTGTTTAGAAAACCGTTCTATTTCAATTTTTGAAATACCTGCATGATAAAGTTTCTTTTTCAAAAATTTTCTGACTTTGAAATCTTCTTCAACAAAAGAGGCATATTCTTTGTCTGCATACCATCTGGAATCCCATGTCCTGATGATACCTAATCTAAATCCGGTTGGATGTACTTTCTGACCCAAACTTTTCTCCTCCTATTTGTCAATTTCTTCAACAATGACTGTTAAATGACTGGTCCGTTTTATGATTCTGCTTGCTCTTCCCCTGGCTCTTGGTCTAAACCGTTTCATGGAAGGGCCATGGTTAACAATTATATTTTTTACAACAAGCTTATCCACATCAAGCTCATCATTATGCTCAGCATTTGCGACTGCTGACTGCAAGGTTTTATATATAATTCCCGCAGCTTTAAGCGGCATAAACTTTAAAAGCGTCAGAGCCTGTCCGGCATTTTTACCTTTTACTTCATTAATAGGCAACCGAAGCTTAAACGGTGAAATCCTTGTATATTTTGTAGTTGCTTTAACTTCCATATCAATATCCTTTTTTCAACAATCCTTTCAGTAATAGCTTACCGCTTGGATCTTTTATCTCCTGCATGCCCCCAAAATGTTCTTGTAGGTGAAAACTCACCCAGCTTATGACCGACCATATTTTCCGTAACAAAGACCGGTATAAATTTTTTACCGTTATGTACAGCGAATGTGGTACCAACCATTTCAGGAAATATAGTGGATCTACGTGACCAGGTTTTGATAACTTTGTTACTTTTGGATTTATTTGCCAGCAAAACTTTTTTTAAAAGATGCGGTGCAATATAGGGTCCTTTTTTCAATGATCTTGGCATAGTTTATCACCTATTTATTGTTGCCTATTTTCTCTTGGCTCTTCTTTTAACAATATATTGATCTGTTCTGGAACTCTTTCTGGTTATTTTACCTTTTGTCGGTACACCCCAGGGTGTACAAGGCTGCCTGCCGCCGGAGGATCTTCCTTCACCACCGCCCATGGGATGATCAACAGGATTCATGGCAACACCACGAACCGACGGTCGTCTTCCCATCCATCTATTTCGTCCGGCCTTACCAATTTTGACATCACCATGTTTCTCATTGCCCACTCTGCCAACGGTTGCTTTGCATTTGAGGTGAATCATTCTAACCTCACCTGATGGCAGAAGAACTTGAGCATACTTGCCTTCTTTTGCCATAAGCCGAGCATAACCACCCGCGCTTCTGACAATCTGACCGCCCTTGTTCTGCTTTAATTCAATATTATGAATTCTTGTGCCCGTAGGAATATTTTCAAGGGGAATACAGTTGCCGGGTTTAATATCAGCATCTGATCCTGTTTCAAGGATATCACCCACTTTTACTTCCAGGGGTGCCAGAATATATCTTTTTTCACCATCAGCATAAACCAAAAGAGCAATCCTAGCACTTCTATTAGGGTCATACTCAATAGCAGATACTTTTGCCGGAATCCCGTCTTTATCTCTTTTAAAATCAATAATACGATATTTCTTTTTTGCTCCGCCACCTCTATGCCGGGCTGTAATCCTTCCATAGCAGTTACGTCCGGAACGTTTATTTAACTTTTTTGTCAGTCGTCTTTCAGGCTTAGTCTTTGTAATTTCTTCAAAAGAAAGGTATTCCTGAGTTCGCCTTCCGGGAGATGTCGGTTTTGTCTTAATTATTGTTGACATGTATAGCCTCTCTATTAAACACCTTCAAAAAAATCAATTCTTTGTCCTGGCATCAGTGTAATGATTGCTTTTTTCCAATCCGGTCTTTTGCCAACAACTCTGCCGCGCCGTTTCAATTTTCCTTTTACCTGTATCGTTCTGACCTGCTTTACCTTGGTATTGAAACTTTTTTCAACAGCGTCCTTGATTTCAACCCGGTTGGCTCTTTTATCAACTTTAACCGTCACCTGGTTGTTCAATTCTTTTTGAAGGGTTGTTTTTTCTGTAACCAAAGGGCCTCTGATAATATCATATAGTTCCATTTTAGCTTAACCTCCCCTCGATATTTTTAATGGTCGATTCTACTAAAAGAAGATTTTTAAACTTTAAAATATCATAAACATTCAGCCCCTCAGTCTTTATCACTTTCACATCGGCAATATTTCTGGACGAGAGTAAAAGATTTGCCTCATCGGTATCAGAAACAATCAACAAATCTGAAAGATCCAAAGTTTTGAGTACATTGACAAGCGCTTTAGTCTTGATGGCTTCAAGATTGAAATCATCAATAATGGTTATGGTATTATCTTCCATTTTAGAACTTAAGGCCATTTTCAATGCAAGCTTCTTAACTTTTTTGGGTACCTTTATGGCATAGGATCTCTGGGACGGCCCAAAAATCACTCCACCCCCTTTTCTTAAAGGAGATTTTACACTACCGGCACGTGCATTACCGGTTCCTTTCTGTCTGAAAAGCTTTTTGGTACTGCCTCTCACCATGCTTCTGGTCTTACACGCAGCTGTTCCCTCCCGTTTTGCAACGAGCTGGGATCGAACAACCTGGTGAAGAACACTTGTCTTTACGGGTATGTTGAAAATCGCTTCAGAAAGCTGAGTTTCAGACACTTTTTCACCTGCACTGTTTAATACATCTACAGCAGCCATATTCTTCCTCATAAATTTTGATCAGCTATGCATCACTGCGATAATATTGCAATACCCATAGCCGCATTTTTATCTTTTATTTAGTTATAACAAATTTAAAGTATTTAAATTTGTTATAACTCTCACATCTTACATCTATTTAACTTGTCTTTCGTACTTCCAATATTCCTGTTTTAAAACCCGGCACTGCGCCTTTCACCAACAAGAGATTATCTTCATGCTTAATATCTACAATTGTGAGATTCTTTACAGTCTCTCTGTTTGTACCCATGTGACCGGGGAGTTTTTTCCCTTTAAAAACCCTTCCAGGCCAGGCACTGTTTCCAATAGATCCCGGTTTTCGATGGTTTCTGCTACCATGTGTTTCAGGTCCACGGCTAAAACCGTGCCTTTTAATGGTACCCTGAAAACCACGCCCTTTAGAAATCCCGGATATATTTACTTTATCACCGATGGCAAACACATCAATTCCCAGGACAGCACCCGGCTCAACTTCTCCAAGATCATCGGTTCTAAATTCCCTTAAAACACGAAAACCTTTATCAGTTGTTTTTTTTAAATGTCCAGCAATGGGCTTGGTTAGTTTTTCAACCTTTTTTTCATCGACTCCAAGCTGGAAAGCATTATATCCATCAACTTCTTTTGTTTTAATCTGGGTAACAACACAAGGGCCTGCCTGCACAACAGTAACAGGAACGAGCTTTCCATCTGAGGAAAACACATTGGTCATTCCGATTTTTTTTCCAAGTAACGCACTCATAATTGTTGTTCCTGTTATTGAACTATAATTTAATTTCCACATCCACGCCCGGCGACAGATCTAATTTCATCAGTGCATCGACTGTCTGCTGGGTGGGTTCTAGAATATCCATCATTCTCTTGTGTGTTCTAATTTCAAACTGTTCCCGTGATTTTTTATTTACATGGGGAGATCTCAAAACCGTAAATTTATTGATCCGAGTTGGAAGCGGTACGGGTCCAACTATTCTGGCCCCGGTCTTCCTTGCTGTATCAACGATATCCACTGAAGATTGATCAAGCAATTTATGATCATAGGCTCTAAGCCTGATCCTGATTTTAGTTTTCAACATGATAGAAGGTCTTCCTAACTTACTCTATAATTTCACCGATAACACCGGCGCCAACGGTACGACCACCTTCTCGGATGGCAAACCTGAGCTCTTTTTCCATTGCAATGGGGTTAATCAGCTCCACGCTAATGGTTGCATTATC
>QMMT01000167.1 GCA_003647385.1 Deltaproteobacteria bacterium | reverse complement strand
TACTAACTCAGCAACTGGTCATGACGCCGCAGCTTCAGCAGGCAATTAAGCTGCTCCAGCTGTCACGCCTTGAACTTGCTGAGATGATTCAACAGGAAATGGAGCAAAACCCTGCATTGGAAGAGACAGGGGCAGATGAAGTCTCTGATAATAAAATCACAGCACAGGAAACCGGGACCGAGCCTCCTGAAAAAGAAAAACCCGTAAAAGAAGTCACCATTGAAGAAAAAGTAAGAAGTGATACCGACTGGGAAAATTATATTACTGAATATAATTCCACGGGAAGAGCTTATACAGAATCGGAAAATACTTCCGCACCCAATTATGAAGCATTCACTTCGGAACGAAAAACCCTGAAAGACCATCTTCAGTGGCAGTTGAGACTCCATGACTTCAGTTCTGAAGAAGAAAAAATAGGGATAACGATTATCGGTAATTTGAACAAAGATGGTTACCTTTGCAGCGATATTGAAGAGATTGCAGACACTTGTTCTTGCAACTTAGAACTTGTTGAAGGCGTGCTTTCAACTCTTCAAACATTTGATCCTCCCGGCGTCTGCGCCAGAGATCTTCGTGAAACACTACTGATTCAGGTACAGCAGCTTGGTATTGAAAATACCATTATCACACTCATCATAAAAAACCATTTAAAAAACCTTGAAAACAGGAACAGTAAAAAAATTGCAAAAGCATTAAAAATTTCAACAGATGATGTTCGGGCGGCAGTAGATATCATCCGATATCTTGAGCCCAAACCCGGCCGTAAATTTTCATCAGATGAACCCGCTTATATCACACCGGATATCTATGTTTATAAAAATGGGGATGATTTTAAAATTATTATGAATGATGATGGGCTGCCGAAACTGAAAATCAATCGTTTCTATAAAGATGCTGTAGCCAATGGCCGTAAAATATCAAAGGATACAAAAAATTATCTTAATGAAAAAATGCAGTCTGCCTCCTGGCTTATCAAAAGTATTCATCAACGTCAGAAAACAATATATCTTGTCATGGAAAGTATTCTTAAATTTCAAAAAGAGTTCTTTGAAAAAGGCATTGCCTACCTAAGGCCATTGATTCTAAAGGATATTGCAGAAGATATTGAAATGCATGAATCCACAATTAGTCGGGTGACAACCAATAAATATGCGTATACACCCCAGGGACTTTTTGAATTAAAATACTTTTTCAACTCTTCAATTGAACGAACCGGTGGCGAATCCATGGCCTCGGCAAGCGTAAAGGATAGAATAAGACTGCTCATAGAGAACGAAGATCATGAAAATCCTTTAAGCGATGAAAAAATAGCCGGTATTCTTCAGGGCTCAAATATTCAGATTGCCAGGAGAACTGTAGCCAAGTACAGGAAAGTATTGAATATACTTCCTTCTAATAAACGCAAACAACTTTAGGGAGGTTTTTTTTATGCAGACAATAGTTACCTTTAAGAAGATAGACCCCTCAAGTTCCTTAAAAGCATACGTTCGAAAAAAACTGGATAAGTTTGATAAAATGTTGGACAGCCCTGCTGAAGCACATGTTGTGCTTTCAGTTGAAAAAATCAGACATATCGCTGAAATCACATTAACGTGTGACAGATTAAAAATTCGTGCCAAAGAAAATTCTGAAAGTATGTATTCATCAATTGATACACTGATGGATAAGGTAAAATCGCAGATTAAAAAAAATAAAGAAAAAATTAAACGGCATATGTCGGGAAACAAACAAAGTATTAAGAATGAATCCGCACAACCGGATTTCGATGAAAGATCTTCAGAAAACCTTATGACAGACCAGATAATTATTGAAACAATTGATTATAAACCTATGGATATTGAAGATGCGGTCATAGAGTTAGATTCGAGCAAACAATCATTTTTTGTTTTCAACAATGCCCGGACCCAGCAGCTTAATGTTCTATACAAACACAATAATGGGAAGCTGGGATTAATCCAGCCCAGAGGATAATTTATTAAATGAGAATCAGCCAGCTTCTGGATAAAGGGTCTATAATAGCCAATCTTGCAGCAAGTGATAAAAAAGGGGTTATTGATGAACTTGCTCAGGCAATTTCAGAAAACACGAAAATACCTGCAAAAGAACTTGCAACTGTCCTATTGGAAAGAGAGCATCTAGGCAGTACCGGTATTGGTGGCGGCATTGCTATTCCCCATGGCAAGCTTGACGCTGTCAAATCTATTATAGTGGGTTTCGGGCTTAGCCGTAAGGGCGTTGAATATGACTCTCTTGACAATAAACCGGTCCATATTTTTTTCCTGCTGCTGACCCCGGAAAACTCCACTGGCGGCCACCTTAAAGTTTTAGCCCAAATTTCCAAACTGTTAAAAATGAATGACTTTAAAAAAAGTTTAATCACTGCTGAATCTATTGATGATGTTTATGAGATCATCATGAACCAGGATGAAGACTTTTAACTTGAGGGTCACACGTAACCTAAAGGTCACACGTAACCATAGAGGTCACATACAAATAGAATGCAAAAGGTTTATATTATAACCGGTCTTTCCGGATCCGGGAAAACAACAGCGATTCAAGCATTTGAAGATGCTTCATTTTATTGTGTCGATAATATGCCCATAGAACTTCTGCCGAAATTCTTAGATCTGCCTCTAAAAGAAAACCGACAAATCAAAGGGCTTGCTTTTGTGATGGATATGAGAAGTGAAAATTTCATATCAAATTATACGCCGGGCATTTGCTCGATAGAAGCGTTAGGTATAACGGTTGAAATCATATTTCTTGAAGCAGACGTTAATGTGCTGTTAAAAAGATATAGCCAGACAAGACGCCAGCACCCTGTTTCAAATGAAAAAAGCCTTTTGGACAGTATTAAACTGGAAAAAAAAATGATGCTGCCTGTAAAACAGACGGCGCACCACATTATTAACACCACAGGCTATAATGTTCATCAGCTGAAATCCCTGATTCTTAATCTTATTCATGATAAAGACAAATCTTTTAGCTTAACAAAAATAAATATTGTTTCTTTTGGATTTAAATATGGGATACCAAACGATGCTGATCTTGTCATGGATATGAGATTTTTATCCAATCCGTATTTTGTGCCGGAACTAAAGCATCAGGATGGAGAATCAACAGCGGTTAAACAATTTGTATTGTCAAACAATGAGACCCGGACTTTCCTTGAAAAGTATATTAATCTTATAGATTATGTAATCCCTTTATACAAAAGAGAAAATAAGGCATATCTGACGTTTGCCATTGGATGTACAGGCGGTAGACATAGAAGTGTAGTCATCGCGCGACATATTTTTGAATATCTTAATAAAAAAGGACACAATCCAGGCCTGATCCACAGGGATATTGACCGGGATGTAAAACAAACATGACAGGTATCTTATTAGTCACCCATGCAAACTTAGGAAGTACTTTAATTGAAACGGTTGAATTTATTTTAGGAAAAAGCCAGGACAACCTGTCTTTTGTTTCAATTAATATTCAGGAAGATCCGGGCAGTTTAAGAAAAAAAATTAAAAAAGGAATTTCAACCGTTAAAACGGATAATGGCGTTATTATCTTAACCGATATGTTTGGTGGAACGCCTTCAAACTTAAGTTATTCTTTTTTGGAAGAAGGACAGGTTGAGGTAATTTCCGGTGTCAATCTTCCTATTCTTTTAAAAGCGGTTACAGCAAGAACTAAAATGGATATGGAGACATTAACATTATCGCTTGTTGAACATGGGAAAAGAAGTATATCCCTTGCCAGTGGAATTTTAAAAGGAACTAAAAGAGCCTAAGCAACCTACTAAAGGAGAACAACATGACGATCAAATTAGGGATTAACGGATTTGGTAGAATCGGTAGAATGGTATTTCGTGCAGCATTAAACAACCCGGATGTGGAAGTGACTGCCATCAATGACCTGACCGACACAAAAACCACGGCGCATCTTCTTGAATATGATTCCGTTCATGGAATCCTCAAAACTCCGGTATCAGCAAATGAAGATTCAATCGTTGTTGACAATAAAACAATCAAGGTCATGGCGTTTAAAGATCCCGGACAAATTCCATGGAAGGAAGTAAATGTTGATATTGTTTGTGAATGTACCGGTTTTTTCAGAGATCGTGATGGGGCTTCCAAACATTTTAAAGGAGGGGCCAAAAAAGTCCTTATTTCAGCACCGGCCGGCAACCCGGATATTACCATTGTAATGGGCGTAAACCAGGATATGTATGATCCTTCTTCCCATAACATTATTTCTAATGCATCCTGCACCACTAACTGCCTTGCACCGGTTGCAAAAGTTTTGCTGGATAATTTTGGAATTGTATCAGGAATGATGACAACCATTCATTCCTATACCGGTGATCAACGCATCCTTGATTTTCCCCACAAAGATTTGAGAAGAGCCAGGGCTGCCGGACTTTCAATGATTCCGACCACAACCGGGGCTGCAAAAGCGGTATCATTAGTGCTCCCTGAATTAGAGGGAAAACTCAATGGTTTATCCGTCCGTGTGCCAACCCCTAATGTATCCATGGTAGACTTTGTTGTGGTGACCGAAAAAGGCGACCTTGTCAAAGAGGATGTGAACTTGGCTTTGGAAAAAGCATCCAAAGAAAACCTTAAGGATATATTGGGATATTGCGACATCCCTCTTGTTTCCATTGATTTTAATTCAAATCCTCTTTCTTCAATTGTGGATGCAGGGTGCACCGATGTTATTAACGGCAATATGGTTAAAATTTATTCATGGTATGACAATGAAGCAGGTTATTCCAGCAGGATGATTGATCTTGCAGTTATGGTTGGAAAATCCTTATAATTTCTCAGGAGGCCTAAAATGAGCAGAACCCCTTTAATTGCCGGCAACTGGAAAATGTACAAAACCGGCCCGCAAGCAGTAGAAACAGCCAGGAATCTGGCACAGCTATGTTCAAATATCCAGAATGTCGAAGTAATGATAGCACCAGCCTTTCTTTCATTGCCTTTGGTTGCAGCGGCAATGGAAGGCACCAACGTAAAAACCGGAGCCCAAAATCTATATTTTGAAAAAGAAGGGGCCTTTACAGGTGAAGTCTGTGCCGATATGATTAAAGCTGCCGGTGCCCAATATGTCCTCATCGGACATTCTGAAAGAAGGCAGTATTTCGGAGAAACCAATGTATCAGTATGCAGAAAAATCAAAGCGGCCATTGAGGTTGGGTTAAAACCTGTTCTCTGCATTGGTGAGTCAGAAACCCAAAGAGAGGAAGAAAAAACCTTTTCCATACTTGACAAACAGGTGTCAGATGGGTTAAAAGATTTGGGTTCTGATGAACTTAAGGATCTGGTTCTGGCTTATGAACCTGTATGGGCAATTGGTACAGGAAAGACAGCCAGTATTGATCAGGTAGATGCGGTTCATAAGTATCTGCGTTCTTTGGTTGAAAAGTTGTTTTCAAAAGACTTTTCAAGGCAAATACGAATATTGTATGGGGGGTCAGTCAACCCTGAGAACGTAAAAAACTTAATGGGTATTGAGGATGTTGACGGCGCTCTTGTTGGCGGCGCAAGTCTTGATG
>QMMT01000166.1 GCA_003647385.1 Deltaproteobacteria bacterium | reverse complement strand
CGGAAGTTCCCAGTTTTTTTACCAAATCCATTGCAAAGGCATCCTCACTGAATTCAATGGGTTTCATCAGTTTTTTGATGGCGCAGCACAAGTCTTCATCTGCGATAAACTTTTCAAAACTCATGGCCAGCATTGAGCCATAGGTACCACAGGCATGCAGACTGACATGAACTCCACTGAGGGCAGCCGTTGTCAACATCATGGAGGATTCCATGCCTGCCTGGTAATCCAGGCTGAAAGATTCGGTTAAAGCACCCTGGCTTCTACAGGGGATATGATAATAACGTCCCAGGGCAGTAACGATGGCGGTATGTTTGGCATCTTCAGGAGATGCATTGACATATCCGCCGGTTTTCATGTCTGTCGGGCTGCCACCCAGACCATAAACAACAGGTGTACCAGGGTTTACCAGCTGGGTAAGGCAGATTCCGGCAAGTGTACAGGCGTTGGAAATCACAAGGGAGCCTGCAAGAGTTATCGGGCCTGATGATCCCATGGAACAGGAGGAATGAATAATTAAAGGTTGTTTTGCTTTGGCATAGACTAAAAGTGCATCCACCATTTCTTCGGCATATTGCAAAGGAGATAAAGAGTCCACAAGGTTGAGCATGACCGGCTTATCCGTGTTCCCCCATATCATCCGGGCCATTTCCAAAGACTCCTGGGCACAGGTTTTGGAAGACGTGCTCCCCATGAGGGGTTTATCCGTCAGCAGCATGGTTGACAGCAGCATATCAAGATGGGCTGTTTCTGCCGGGACATCATTGGGCTGGGCCACAATGGAACTGTTAAAGTCCAGCGCCTTGGACGTCTGGACAAGTTTGCAGAATTTTTTTGTGTCATCCAGCACTGCATTCCGCATTTCACCTGAGTTCTCTATGATGAAAGGAGGGCCGTAACCCGGTGCCATTCTATAGCTGTCATCCCCTATCAGAAAACTGTTATCCTCATTTCTGGCATGGAGTTTAAATGTTTCGGGTACAGTTTTAATGGCTTTCTCGATATCCTCGTTCCGAAAAAATACCATCTCACCATCTGTCTTAAATCCATGATGCTTAAAAATTTCAAGTGCCTCTTTATTGGGAAACCGTATACCGGTGTCGCCCAAAAGTTCCAGGGAAGTGCTATGGATCTGGTCCAGCATTTTGTTGTCAATATTAAAAAGCACACGGTTCATAATGTCTGAATCTCCTTTTAGTGTTTCCTAAACTGTTACAAAGTGATCAGGCAGCGACCAGTTTACGGATGAGCTCAACAGCGCCCGGGGCATTATCACTGAAGCCGTCGGCACCGATCTGCTGTGCATAGGCATCTGTCACCGGTGCACCACCGATGATGGTTTTTGCTTTTAGGCCCGCTTCCTTGAAAGCTTCGACTGTTTTGGCCATGATCGGCATGGTGGTTGTCAAAAGAGCTGACAGACAGACCACATCAGCATCATGGGCCTGTGCCTCGCTGATAAATTTATCCGTGTCCACATCAACTCCAAGGTCAACTACATTGAATCCGGCACCTTCCACCATCATGGTCACAAGATTTTTACCGATATCATGCAGGTCACCCTTTACCGTACCAATGATAACCGTACCTTTTGCTATCATCGCATCGCCTGTCAGATGGGGTTTTAAAATTTCAAGCCCTGCCTGCATGGCTTTTGCCGCCTGGAGCATTTCAGGGACAAACACTTCTCCGCTGGAAAATTTTTCACCCACCACGTCCATGGCTTCAATGAGACCCTTATTTAAAATATCATCAATGGGAGTTTTACTGTTGATAGCGTTTTTTACATTCTCAACCACTGCGACTTTATCAAATTCAACCACTGCATTTAAAATATCTATTATTGCCATTTCTCTTGCTCCTTGATTTATTCCTGTTTGAATTTCAAAATAGTATTATTTATAATCCATTATTTTTATATCTACTTCCACTGGAAATTGATGACTTCCCTGTCCATGGCCAGATAGTTTTCCTTGGGAGTGAAAGGCGATGATGTTCCTGCCGTGGAAAAGATATACCCGCTCATCCCTTTTGCTCTGTTAAGATGGACCAGGGTTTCTTTTGTCACCTCTTCGGGTTTGCCGATCAACAAGGGACCATTAGGATTGATATTGTCAAAAATGCAGATGCGATCTTCTACTTTTTCCTTTAATTGCCTGATATCCAGTACTTTTTCCTGGGTTAGGTTACCCGGCATTATACCGTGGATATCCATTTCTAAAAGCATATCTACGATACCCGTCTTTACGATATCTCCGCACATATGGGGAAGTACTTTTGCCCCAAGACGCGACAATTCATTACACACCTTTGTTGTGGGTTCATGGACAAACTCTTTATAATGTTTTGGAGACAAAAGAATGGGGCATTCCATGTCAGCCCCATAGAAAATATAATCCACTCCCGCATCAATCAAGGCTTTACCCATGGCAATATCCAAAGGGACAATGGCTTCCTGAAGGGCATGCACAAGCTCAGGGTTATCATACATATCCATCATGATTTCATTTGTCCCTCGCAGTCGGGTGGCAATGGTAAACGGAGAGATGTATTCGCAGGCAATAGGCACTTCACCCTTTAACTCTTTTTTAAGGAGCCTGACACCGTCAAGAAAGCTTTCCATCCGTTTAGTAAACATATCCTTTTCGGCAATTTTTTCTACATCTGCCATGGAAAAAATACTGGTTTTCTCAATGATGGGAAAGACATCTTCGGGGAAACTCACCTGACAATCCAGGGCTTCGGGAATAATACCGCCGATATACCCCATCCCCAGCATTACCCAGTCAAATTTAAATTCTTCCAGGCTTTTCATGTGGGCGGCAAGCATCTGTGGGCCTTCAAGAAGAGCTGCCTTAAAAGTAGATCCAAAATACTGGCATACCGGTGCTTCAGTAAACGGTGCATTGGGGATCTTGTCCACAGGTTTTAAATTGATCGCAGCTCCCATTCTCTCTTTTGCATTCATTTATGATAATTCCTTAAATTTAAAATTTTGTGATTATAATTCAAAAATATTAACGTCTGTTTAATGTTATATTATAAAAGATACCCTGTGTAACATATCTCTATCGGACCTGTCATGACAGCGATATTCTCATCTTTTAGTTCAATTACCACAGATCCCGCCGGCATAATTACCGTCATGCGCTTTTTATGGGTTAATCCTCTTCTATGGGCTGCGGCAACTGCAACACAGGCTCCTGTACCGCAAGCGGTTGTCAAAGTGCCAGGGCGCTCCCATACCGAAAGTTTAAGTGTTTCAGGATCTAAGAGCTGGGCAACACCAATATTTGCTTCTTCCGGGAAAAGCGGATGGGTCTGGAGTGTTTTTCCATATTTGGGTAAATCAATGGTATCTATATCTTCCACAAAAAATACCGCATGGGGATTGCCGATATTCATCCCCACAGGATCATTTAAAGGACCTGCCCCGATATGGAGATGCAGCGTGTCCATTTTTTCTGATAAAGGAATATCCTGCCAAAGGGTTTTAACTTTTCCCATTTCCACACTCACCTGTTTTTCACCGGCAAGGGAGCAGGTCAGTATCCCGCCAAGGGTTTCAATCCGGATTTCTTTTTGATTGTACTCTTTTAACAGCAGCCATCCAATACACCGGGTGGCATTGCCGCAGGCTTCCACTTCCCGTCCGTCCGGATTAATAATTCGAACAAAAGCAGTCGTGTTAGGGGTTCTGGCCGGTTCCACAATCAACACTTCATCGGCACCGACACCCTCATGGCGGTCACAGATATGGACAATCTCTTTGGTTGACGGGTGATAGGGGTGTCCCCGGCCGTCAACAATAACAAAATCATTGCGCAGCCCATGCATTTTTACGAAGGGCCTGCTCGATGATATAAGGCTGGTTTTAGAATTTGAGAACCAGGGGATTTGCATATTGAAAATTTCCTGTTGTTAAAGCGTTAAAAAACTGCTTAAAAAATCAAATACAGAATGTAATTCATTTTGTCAAGAAATTAAATGACACTTAGTGATTAAAGTAGAGGCAGCTATCTGTCCACCGTAATTATCCCACCAAAGTTTTAAGGATTTCGACTGGATATTCGTTAGAAAATAATGTCCTCCACTTCTGAAAGCCTCTCCTGAATACCATCCAATGCATTTTTATGTATATCTTCTATATGTTCTTTAAGCACCCGGGTCGCTGTTTCAATATCTTTGGCCTTAATCGCATCAAATATGGCCAGATGAGCGTCGGCTGAATCTTCTGAAGGACGTGAGAATATAAGCTCCTGGCCAAATCTGAGATATAGGAAATCAAATAAATATTTCAAAATTAAGATGGATAAATTCTGACCGGATAACTGGGCTATTGACATATGAAATTGAATATCTTTCACTAATTTTAATTTTAAAGATCCTTTTTGGCAGGCATCAATATATTCATCCAGAGCGGCTCCAATTTTTTTTGTGCCTTCTTCATTAAGGCTTAAAATGGTCTCTTTCAACATTTTGGGTTCAATGGTGCTCCTGAGTTGATAAGCTTCATCAATCTCCCGGGACGTCACTTTTTCGACAAAAAAACCCTTGTTTTGTTCATGCCGCACCAGGCCCATAAATTCCATATGTTTCAGGGCCTGGACAACGGGTGTCAAGCTCATGCTTAACCCTTCAGCCATCCTTCTGTAGGGGATTTTTTGTCCAGGCTTGAGCTCATTTGAAAAAATCATTTTTCTGATATCGTTGTAGGCTTCCTTTGTAAGGTCTTTTCCCTTGGAATTTTTAATTTTCTTTTTCAAGGTCAATCCAGACTCCTTCTTGTATTCAATTTATAATTCAATTTATAAGACTCTATTTTATTGCGAATGTTAGCAGTAAAGATCAAAAATGTCCAATATTATCCTGACAGTATATTTTGAGGGGTATAAAGGCTTTACCTGTCAAAAATATTAAATTTTATATTTGATTTTGTATTACAAAATGAATAAAATTCATTTTACTTTTTTATTCCTTGACTTTGTAATGAAATCTCTAATAAACTCGCAATGTCTCGTAGTTTTTTGAAAATCAGCAATCGTTTTTATTTTACCAAATTTAACTTAATTGGGGGAGGAATTACACTATGGCCGAAAAAAAAGACAAACTATCTAAAAAAATACACCCTGGTGTTAAGGAAATGGAAAAAAGCCTTGCCGACGGTAAATGTTCCAGGCGGGAGTTTTTACGGACAACCACTTTACTGGGCATATCTGTTACCACGGCCTATGGTCTTGCCAGTGCAATACTGGGTAAGGATATTTTGCCGGACCTGATTTCAACCGCCCATGCAGGACAGAAAAAAGGCGGCGTCTTAAGGTGGGGTATGCAGGTTCAGGAAATAGCAGATCCAGCTACGTATTCATGGACCGAAAAATCTATCATTGCCAGAAATATAGTAGAATATCTGGTGGAAACAGGACCGGATAATATCACCCGGCCTAATCTGGCGAAAAGCTACGAAGCATCTGATGACTTAAAAACATGGATATTCCATCTGCGTAATGGGGTTGAGTGGTCAAATGGAGATGACTTTGGTGCCGATGACGTGGTAT
>QMMT01000165.1 GCA_003647385.1 Deltaproteobacteria bacterium | reverse complement strand
TAAAACCTGCTAAAAAAATAATAAATTTTTCAATTGTAATTTTAGGTTGCCATGGCAAAAAGAAAAAGCAAAACTGAGGTACTCAAAAAGAGAAGCAAGAAAAAGAAAAAAAGTATTCTTCTTTCCCTTTTCAAGTGGTTTTTTATCCTGTTCATTCTCCTATGTCTTTTGGGCTGTGCGGCAATTGCCGGGCTTTATTATTACCTTAGCCAGGATCTGCCGAAAATAAACACATTAAAAGACTACCGCCCTGCCACGGTAACCAGCGTATTTTCCGATGACGGAAGGAAAATAGGAGAGTTTTATGAAGAAAGAAGGATTGTTATCCCGCTTTCTGAAATGCCGAAAAACCTCATCAATGCCTTTGTCTCAGCTGAGGATTCAAGATTCAGGGAACATCTTGGCATTGATTTTGTTTCCATCATCCGGGCCTCTTTAAAGAACTTTCAAGCCGGCACCATTGTTCAGGGGGGCTCTACCATCACCCAGCAGGTGACCAAATCCTTTTTACTGACCCCGGAACGTACCTATGAAAGAAAACTCAAAGAAGCGATTCTCGCTTACAGGATTGAAAAAAAATTCACAAAAGATGAAATCCTTTTTCTTTACCTGAATCAGATATATCTGGGTCACGGGGCTTACGGTGTAGAAGCGGCATCTGAGAACTATTTTGGGAAACATGCCAAAGATCTCAATATCGCTGAATGTTCAATGATGGCAGGCCTGCCCCAGGCGCCCAGCAGATATTCCCCTTTTAGATTTCCCGACCGTGCAAAACAGCGGCAGATTTACGTATTGAACCGGATGAAGGAAGACGGCCTGATCACAAATCTTGAAGCCACAGAAGCCATTGATCTCAAACTGGATATAAAGCCCCGGAAAAACTGGTTCATTGAAAGAGTCCCCTGTTATACAGAGCATGTCAGACGATATGTGGAAAAACACTATGGCAAAGATGCCCTATATAAACAAGGCCTTCAAATACATACCGCCGTCAATATTGAACTCCAGAAAATCGGGAGAAATGCCGTAAACAAAGGCCTGATTGAACTTGACAGGCGAACGGGATATCGAGGCCCGTTGAAAAACATTCCTGCCCTTCAAATTGAATATTTCTGTACCAAAATTTCAGAAGAAATCGGCAATACATTATTGAAAAAAGGAAGTATTTATCAAGGTGTTGTCTTAAACATTGATGATGAAAAGGGTATCACGAATGTCAGGGTGGGAAATTATCAGGGTATCATTAAACTTGACACCATGACCTGGGCCAGGAAACCCGACACTGAAGTCGCTTATTATGAAATCAAAGTTAAAAAACCTTCCCAGGTGTTCAAACCCGGCGATATTATTCTGGTGAAAGCTGTCAATGAAATTGTTGAAGACAATGAGCTTGAGTTTACCCTGGAGCAGGAACCCGTCGCCCAGTCAGCTTTGTTGAGTATCGAGGCAGAAACCGGCCATGTAAAAGCCATGATCGGCGGGCGTGATTATAGAAACAGTCAGTTTAATCGGGCCTATCAATCCAGGCGCCAGCCCGGGAGTGCATTTAAACCCATTATCTACGCCGCAGCCCTTGATAAAGGATATACGGCTGCCAGTGTCATCATAGATTCTCCAGTTGTCTATGAAGATACAGAGCGTGATTTTATCTGGAAACCCCGTAATTATAAGGAAAAATTTTATGGTCCGACCCTGTTCCGGGAAGCCCTTGTCAAATCAAGAAACATTGTCACCATTAAAATCCTTCAGGACATTGGAATAGACTATATTATTGATTACTCCCGAAAACTGGGTATCACTTCGGAGATCAGCCATGATCTATCCACTGCCCTTGGATCATCCGGGCTTTCACTGCTTGAGCTTGTTAATGCCTATTCTGTTTTCTCAAATTTAGGCTACCTGATTGAACCTGTATTTATCACAAAAATTTATGACCGTGACAACAACCTTCTGGAAACCTCCAGACTGATACGAAAAAAAGTCATTGACATGAGTACCGCCTATATCATGACCAATATCATGGAAAGTGTTGTGAAATCAGGAACAGGCTGGAGGCTTAAAGCACTTAAACGCCCGGTTGCCGGAAAAACCGGAACAACAAATAATCTGTTTGATGCATGGTTCATGGGGTATACCCCAAGATACACCACGGGTGTCTGGGTGGGACTTGATCAGGAAGCGCCTCTGGGAAAAGGGGAAACCGGCTCCAGAGCTGCCAGCCCTATCTGGCTTGAATTTATGAAAAATACTTTGGAAGGAAAACCTGCCAGGACCTTTAATGTCCCCGAAGGCATCATATTTGCCAAAATTGATCCCAAAACCGGACTGCTTCCCATTAAAGAATCTGAAAAGACAATCTTTGAATGCTTTAAGGAAGGCACCGTGCCGACAGAACACACACCAAAGCCGGATACGGCTTCTGATTCTGAAGAACTTTTTAAACAGGGAATTTCAGATTAGAACATAATCTATCTCTAACTGGTTTATCGACATCGTCTTATCTAAACAGATGGAAAAATTAAGTTTTGGATACCGCTGGTTAAATTTTTTCAAATTGGTATTTTTGTCACCCCTCAGCCGGGATTCTGTTTTTGGATGAACCCTTAAAGCTATATCCTTGACCTTTATCAGATCCCGGCACTGCTCTATCTTATTGCAGGCAGTATCATATAAGATTTCAGAGAAAACAAGGTGGCCAAAGGCCGGATGCCAGGGGCCTGCGAGCAGCATTGATTTGTCTTCCATTATATCAGAGGCCTGCAGCCCCATGCGAATGACTTTAACATGGGCTGCTGTAAATATGTGATACATCTTTTTTACCAGCCGGATACTTTTTTCAAGACTTAAGGGGTGATATCTTCCCTTTTTGTACCAGTGTTCCATAAGGCTGTCTTTCAATATCATCAGAGGGTAAATTCGGGCAAAATCAGGGGCAAGCTTTGCCAGTTTTTTCGTACTTTCCAATAATAAGCTTTCTGTATCTCCCGGCAACCCCACCATTACCTGAATACCGATTTTAAATGGATATTTTTTTAAAAGACTGATAGCATTGATTGTATCCCTGCCGGTATGCCCCCTTTTTGATTGTATCAAAACATCATCGTTCATGGACTGAACACCCAGCTCAACAGTGGATATGTTAAAAGGCCTGATAAGGTCAAGCGTTTGCTGTGTGATGGTATCCGGACGGGTGGAAAATCGTATGCCATCAATTTTTCCCCCCTGAATATAGGGCTGGATCAAATCAAGCAGCTGGATGATATTTTCCGGATCCAGTCCTAAAAAATTGCCCCCAAAAAAGGCAAGTTCCACCTGCTCCCTTTTACCTTTATACGGATAGTACTCTGTCACAATGTGATGAATGGTTGATTTATCCGGCAATCTTGGATTTTGACGGGTAAGAATGGTTTGATTACAGAATGCGCATTGATGCGGACACCCTGAGTGGGGAATGAATACGGGAATAATAAGAGGTTTTCCTGCCGGATTCATGGGTAAGGCTTTCAAGGATTATCTTTTTTAAAAAACCTTAAGGCTTTTTTAGCAGAATCCTGTTCAGCTGCTTTTTTAGTTTTTCCAAACCCTATAGACTCTGTATCGAATAGAGTTAAGCTGATCTCAAAAGATTTATCGTGATCAGGGCCGGTTTCTTTAAGAACTGCATATCGTGGGGGTGGTGCGCCATGCTCCTGGGCAAATTCCTGCAAAGTGCTCTTATAATCAATGGTTTTCTCATTTGACAGAATTTCATCAAGTGCTTCATTGAAAAGAGTGTGAATCAGAGCATAGGCCTGATTAAAGCCTGCATCTAAATAAACGGCTGCAATAACAGCTTCAAATGTATCAGAGAGTATGGAATTTTTATCAAATCCCCTGGAGAGTGCTTCTCCTTTTCCAAGCCTGATAAACCTTCCCAGATCAATAGCCCTTGCCCTACCGGCAAGGGCGGGTTCACTGACAAGATTGGATCTTAACTTTGAAAGCTCCCCTTCTTTTTTTGAGGGACTTTTTTCCATTAATAACTGCCCGATGCATAACCCTAAGACTGCATCACCTAAAAACTCGAGCCGCTCATTATCCGACTTGCATGAATCCTGATTTTCATTTAAATAAGACCTGTGGCATAATGAATTATTCAACAATGCCTTGTCGTTAAATGAATATCCGATATTTTTTTCAAGAAGATCTAAATTTGTATATTTTTTTTTAATTTTTTCTAAACGAATATTTAATGTTTTAAATAAAGGATACCCGATATTGAGGGTGCCGTTACCCGAACCTAAGGCAACCCCTTTATTAAATACCCCATGAAAATCCGAACCACCTGTTATCAAAAGATTTTTACGATTTGCAAGCTTTACAAAAAATGATGTCATTGAAACATCATGGTCGGTATAATATACCTCCATACCCTCAAGACCATAAGTGATAAGCGTATCAATAAAATTGTCCAGCTGATGACTTTTATTGAACGTTAATAATCCAGGATGGGCCAGTACAGGAAGTCCGCCTGCCTTGCGAATCGTCTGAATCGCTTTCTGGCAGGAGACCTTATATTTATCTATATAAGCAGGCTTATCTTTGCCAAGGTACTTATCAAACGCTTCTTTAAAAGTTTTTACATACCCCAGTTCCGTCATGAGCTCTGCAATGTGAGGACGTCCTGTCTGGTCTGCACCAAAGCGTTTTCGAACCTGTTCCATACTGATATCGAAACCAAGGCTGTTTAATCTTTCAATAATTTTCGGATTTCTTTGAGCCCTTGCTTTTTTTGCATCATCAAGAATCGTATTTAATTTTTTATCATAAACGCAAAACCCGTATCCCAGCATATGGACGCTTCCCACATCTTTGAACTTAAGGGGAGGTTCACAACTGATTTCAACCCCGGTAATAAATTCAGGAAGTGTTGTTAAGGGATGTTCTAAGATTTCTTTGACACCATCTATGGTGTCATGATCAGTTAAGGAAATGGCCCTGATGCCGGCTTCTTTTGCCAGACTCATGATTTCTAAAGGAGAGAATGATCCGTCCGAGGCAGTAGAATGTACGTGAAGATCAATCAATGAACTTTTTTGCGCCAGTTAAACGCCAAGCGCTTTCTCCATGTCCTCTTCACGTGTTTTACAGTCAATACACTGAGTGGTGACAGGTCGTGCTTTCAGCCGTTCAATGGAAATATCTTCCTCGCAGACCTCGCATATTCCAAAGGTTCCTTTTTCAATACGTACAAGCGTTTTTTTGATTTTTTTAATCAATTTGTGTTCGCGATCCCGGATACGAAGCTCAAAGCTTCTTTCAGCTTCATGGGCGGCCCGGTCTGTTGGATCGGGAAAATTCTCTTTTGGCTTGGTCATACCGGTCACAGTATTGTCAGCATGGGAGAGGAGTTCTTGAAGCCTGTCATTCAAAAGATTTTTGAAAAATTTCAAATCTTCTTTTTTCATTGTATTCGCCCTTTATCTTAATTTACGAGAACATCTGAACTTTAAATATTATACTAAAATTTAATAAAATGTAAAGACTTAAATGGCAGAATTCAGACCGATGTTAACACTTCTTTGACTATTCTTTTTCAGGTATGTCTATATTGAACAATTGCTGTGT
>QMMT01000164.1 GCA_003647385.1 Deltaproteobacteria bacterium | reverse complement strand
GTGAAATAGTGAGCCATTTTGCAACATTTTTTCCTCTCCATTTAAGGCCGGTATCCGCAACATTACGCCTTTGGGTGACCACCATGCAAAAATCTTGGGCACTTCCCCAGACCAGTTCCAAAGCATCTGGTTCACCCCAGTTCCAAAATTCACCAGAAGGTCCTGTCAACTCAATACGGGGCTTAATATTTGGAGCCTCCAACTTTTTTATAATGAAGCTCCAGTTAAAAGTCGTTACCCCGATATGGGCTATGTGAAAGAGTTCTGTCCCATTCACTCTCTTTATTTTCAGTAAATCAAGGACGTCCTGGGAATGAGCCCAGGTCTCCATCAAACGGGCGGTGGCAAAAGAAAGCGCACTCATATCAGGCCCATACCAGCTCACTCGATCTTCAGAAGACATTTTGATCAGCCGTGAAAGGAGCCGGCTGCGAATATCCCGCCAGAGATTCAAAAGTTCTGATGGATCATCAGTACCCAGCAGTGAATTGGTATAAGCGCGCCAGCTTTTACCGGACATAATAACCGAAATAACACCTTTAGCACGTTCCATGAATTTGCCGGGACTCTCAATGGACAGCAATGCTTCATGATCAAAAAAGGCAATATGAGCGACCTGGTCAAATATAGTCCAGTGGAAAAAAGGTGTTTTATCATGCCATTGTTTTTTATTCAGCACGGAAACCAAATCGTCAAATTCTTGATATTGTTTTTCAAGATTTTCACATATCAGTTTCATAATTATCAATCTGCCTTTAACATTAATACTGATAGAGCAATATTATAAATCCATGAATTATTCTGCTCCAATGAAGATTGAATAATTACAGGTATCCCAGTGCCTGTCAGGATACCGCAAAGTTTGACCTGAAACACAAAAGATAAAAACTGGGCTGTTATATTTGCCGATTCAACATCCGGAAATAGATAAATATCCACATTACCAGGAACAATGCTTTCAACGCCTTTCTGCTTTGCAGCAATGGCTGATTCTGCATTATCCATGGCAAGAGGTCCTTCAACTGCCACATTTTTGCCAAATTGACTGCGCTGGGACATCTTGGAAAGAATGGCAGCATCCATGGTAGATCTTATTGCAGGATTAACAAACTCAACTGGTGCTAATGCAGCAATGTTAGGATTCTTTATTCCCAAAATACTGGCAACAGGTATTGAATTGTTAATGATTTCAATTTTTCCCTTTATTCCGGGATCTGGGTTGATAAGCGTATCTGTGAACAAAGTGAGGCGGTGCTCTTTTGGTGCGCTGAATATACTGATATAATTCATGACCTGGGAATTTGAATTATTTGTTCCGGCTACAAGCTGTAAAAATTTAGATGTTAAAGGGCTTGTATTCAGCAGGATATCAGCTTCGTTATTATTGACCATATCAACTGCCTTTTCAAGGGCACAGGCTGCATCACAATTATCAAAGACTATAGTCTCTTTTGTTTTTAATACTAAAAATTCTTTTCCACAAAATATTGGATCACCAAAGCCCATCTTTTGAGACTGTAAAACAGCGTCCACGGTAGCGCTGTTATAATTTCCTGCTACAATTATTCTTTTTCTTTTTTTTCTTTGGGCAAGTTTTAAGATGTTTTTAATATGAAAAGATTCCATCATACACCTCCCGGTTCAGAGAGAATAACACCTAAAGAAAGATTTAGTATTCTGTCTGCAGATCTGTCCGAGCGGGAGGGCGTTAAAACAGTGATATCGCCGCCGACTGTCACGCATTGCCGAACGCCTCCGCCTAAATGATCAATACTTTTTACCAGAATATTGCCTGCATCAATATTGGGAACAAGAAAAATATCTGGAAAATCGTCTGTCTCTACCCTGTGATTCGGGAACTCAGAATTAAGGTTTTTGGTGTTGGAGAGACGACATTCCCCCATTTTGTTGTCCTTAGCAAGCTGTCGAAGAATATCTGTCTCATTTTGCTTTTTTGCTTTGGAACCACTAATGTGATCTGCTGAAATGATCATGATTTTTGGATTTTTACAGCCCATCCGATGTTGAGCATTGACAGCATTGTTTAAAATTTTTCTTTTTATGGAAACGTCGGGATTAATATTTACACCTGGATCAGTTATGATAAACACTTTTTTAATATTATCTGCCTGGTGAAAGCACAAAGTACAGGGGGTCTGGTCAGGAGTGTTCGTTTTGGTGTGTCTGATAAGTGAACGATAAAGATAACTTGTTATAATATTACCCTTTACAACAAATGCAACTATTCCTGTTCTTGCCATGTCAATACATTTGTCAGAAGCTTTTTGCGGTTCTTTTTCATCAATAATTTTAAAATCATCAAGCTTTATATTGAATTGCTGAGTAATCATTTCAATTTTGGTGCGATCCCCTACTAATATCGGCTTAATCAATCCCTTATCTGCACCTTCGATAACAGCCTTTATTACATCAGGGCTGTCAGGAAAGAGAACAGCAACCGGTTTCGGGCCAAGCTTCAGGGCTTTTTTTTCGATCTCTATAAAATTTCGATACATAAACGATTTCCTTAAACAATCAAATATAGACTCAATTCTTGCCGATGCTTTTAGATATTCCATGGGCTGTCTCTTTTACCATCATTCCCAGCCTGTGGGCATCATCCAGATCAAAACTAAAAATGGGAGCGGCAATACTGATGCATCCTGCAATCTTATTTGTTTTATCATATATGGGAGCCGCTACCCTCCGAACGCCTTTACGTAGCTCCTGATTTTCAAAGGCAAACCCATTTCTTTTAACTTTCTGCAGTTCTTTTTCTAATATACTGGCGTCGGTTATGGTTTTTTCTGTTACAGCAGGAAGTCCGATCTTTTTTAAACTCTCTTTTCTCTTGTCAGAATCCATTTGAGCCAGATATACTTTGCCCACACTGACAGCATGGAAATAAGGATATACGCTGCCAATGCGGGAATAGATATTAACACTCTCATTCCCCTGTATACGGTCGATACAGACAAGCTGATCCCGATCAAGGATTGACAGTTCAATTGTTTTACGAACTGTTTTGGATAATTCCTGCATAAAAGGCCAGGCAATTGAACGCAGGTTTATTTTATCCTGAAGGTGGTTTTCTGTGAATAAAAGGTTCATTCCCAGCCGGTAAAATCCTCTTTTTTCAGCCTTATCTATAATCCCCCTGACACATAAAGTATGCAGTATCCGGATAAGGGATTGTTTTGGAATATCCAGCTCGGTCATGATCTGCGAGAGGGATAATGTTCCTTCGTTTTCCGACAAAAGCTCGATCACATCAATGGCTCTGTCTACTGCTGTTGTACGGGGTGAAGTTATTTGTTTCATAATTTCCTATTCCTGTGGTTCTTTCAATACAATCAGGGCATCAACTGCAACCGGTTTGTTTCCTGATATAATCAGCGGATTAATATCGATTTCTTTGATATTTTCATTTTCCATGCCGATTTTTCCTATAGTTATCAAGATGTCTGTTAATATATTCATATCAACAGCTTCCATTCCACGAACAGCACCCAGAATTTTAACCCCTTTGATTTCATTTATCATCTCCAATGCATCACAGGGGTCCAGGGGGGCTACTCTGAAAGAAACATCCTTTAAAATTTCGGCAAATATTCCTCCAAGCCCAAACATAACACACGGACCAAAGTGAGGATCATTTATTAACCCTACTACCAGTTCTTGTTTTCCCTTGACCATTTCCTGAACCAGAATGCTACTTTCAGTTCCGTTCATTCTGGAAGATATTTTTCTAAAAGCTATCAGTGCTTCGTCTTCATTTCTAATGTTTACACTAATTAAATTTTTTTCTGTTTTATGCAAAATATCAGGTGAACATCCTTTTAATACAATTGGGTATCCAATTATTTTGGCTGCTTCAATAAGAGATACTTTGTTTGTAACCTGTATCTCTCTTGTAACCGGTATTTTGTATGATGATAGGAATTGTTTAGATTCGTATTCGGAAAGAGCCGATCGTTCATTTATTATGCTTCTGTTTTCTTTAAATTGTATGCGCGATTGTTCATCTTTTCCACTTTTTTGCTTTATAAGCTTCCTGCGGGAGTAATCCCAAAGCATTTTGATTGCAAGAACACTTTCTTCAGGATCATTAAACACGGGGAATGTATTTACAGCTTTTAACTGCTCGATGTAACGTCGTTCTGCAAAAAAACTGAGTCCTATCGGTTTATTGGCCTCTTTGCTTATCTGGGTAAAGATGTCCAGAAGCTTATCAAGCTTGGTCATCTCTTTGCCAAACATTTTGGCTATTTCCGGTCCATACATAATTGAGAGTACCATGCCATCAATATTATCAAGGGCAAGGCACTCCTTAAGAGCAAAAATCAAAGCCTCTATGGAGTGAATATCTCCGAAATCCATAGGATTTGTCATTCGGATCACACCCCCTCTCCTGAAGCTTTCTATTTTATGAATAAGTGATTCAGGTAAAGCAGGACATGTAAAACCATGTTTTTCACACGCATCTCCAAGCATTACGGAAAAACCTCCTGAAAGGGATATGGCGACCAGTCTATTCCCCCTTAATTCAGGTAAACGAAGTGCTTTGGCACAGACGGTCATTTCATGAATAGTATTTACTCTAATGATACCTGCCTGCTTCAGAGCACCTTCTACGATACGATCATTGTTAGACAATGCCGCCGTGTGGGATTTGGCTACTTCAGATGCTGTCCGGCTTACATTTGATTTGAGAATAACAATGGGTTTTGTGGATTTTTTAGCTGCCTCCATCAGCTTTCTTCCATTATCAATGCTTTCCAGATAGAGATGTATTTGCTTAGTATCCTCATCATCCATCAGATACTCAATAAAATCTATTTCATCTAAATCCAGCTTGTTTCCAATACTCATTATCTTTGAAAAGCCGATATGCTCATCTGAAAAAGAATGAGCAACCTGATTGGCCACACCGCCACTTTGAGCAATTATGCTTGCAGTGCCTTTTTTGAAATTTTTAGTATTAATTGGGTTAAATGGAGTGCAGAGTCCTGATCCTGTATTTATAATCCCGATGCAGTTCGGTCCGATAAATCTGATTCCATGACGCTTTGCGGTTTCAAGAAGGGTAACTTCCGCTGAGTTGTTTATTTCTATAAATTCACGATATCCACCAGTCGAAATAACGGCGTGGCGAATGCCTTTACTACCACAGACATCCAGATATTTTCCCACAAGATGTGAAGGAACTAAGATCACCGCAAGGTCAATATTCGCAGGCAAATCTTCGGGGTTCGTTATTATTTTTTTATCGAAAACCACACCCGGATTTTTCCCCACCGGTAGGATATTACCCGTATAACCCATTTCCAGACAATTATGAATGATATTCTTGGCTAAATTGGAAGAACCGGAACCCACGCCAAAAACTGCTATAGCTGATGGGTAGAAAAAATGCTTCATCATACCTCTCATGATTTAAGTATAGTATCATATATGGTACGATTAATTACCATATATGATACTATCTCATATTTGTTTTATAATGTCAAGTATGATTTTGATTTCTTCAAAGGGAATAAGAATGATTCTTTCAGTCGATTTGATAGCGACTATAGATGGTATAAAACAGGGCTATAGCCGCCACAAATGCACTGAGT
>QMMT01000163.1 GCA_003647385.1 Deltaproteobacteria bacterium | reverse complement strand
GGACAATAGTCATCATGATTTTATTTTTAAATATGTTCACGCAAATCCCGAAAAGAATAGTTTTTAAATTCCATATAGTTCTAAGAAAATAGGTATCTATTTTTTTACGGCAAGGGGTTATTTTTTTTCTTTTGGGTTTTTATGACCTGAATCTGAATGTTTTAACCAGTTGTTTGCAAGACACTTTCTAATGTCAATTAATAGGTTGCGGCGGGGAGATTCATTCATATATTAACTATTTGAAGTTTTAACCAAAAATGATATATTGGCTCGCTTAAAGAAAAAGAGATTAAAACTATATGAAAATGATTCATAAGGAATATATGGTTGATAAGACCAAGATCGGATTTATCCGGTTTATTTTTGAGGGCCATGAAGGTGTAGCAGTCGCGACAACTCTGGATGCTAAAAAGGGTCACATCAGGCTTGCCGTTGCACCCGATCGTTTGAACTCAGCCCAACTGATTGTTGAAGATTTGAAAAAGGATTTTATGTTTAATGAAGTATAAGGGAAGTGCATATATACATACCATTGGCTGTCAAATGAATGTATATGATTCTGAAAAACTGGCTGCAATTTTAAACGATTATGGATATGAAAAAACCGATGACCTGGATAAAGCGGATATTGTTGTTTGCAATACCTGTTCGATTCGACACAAAGCTGAAGAAAAAGCATTCAGTTTTTTAGGAAGATTTGCCAGGATTAAGAAACAAAAACCGCACCTTATCACTGTCATGGCAGGGTGTGTGGCTCAGCAGGAGGGTAAAAAGGCATTTAAAAGGGTCCCCCATCTTAATATTGTTCTGGGCACTCAGGCCTTTTCAAGGTTTGGTCAGCTTATTGAGACAGTTCAATCCGGTAAAGAAAGAGTGGTGGATATTGCCGGCTCTCAAAAGATTTATGAAGCCCTGCCGGATACATCAGTCGCATTCGGTTGTGATGAAAATAAAATTTCCAGGTTTGTCACTATTATGCAGGGGTGTGAAAATTTTTGTACCTATTGTGTGGTTCCCTATGTCCGTGGCAAGGAAAGAAGCCGTAAGCCTGAAAGCATTGTAGAAGAAATTAACTGTCTTGCCAAATCCGGTGTAAAGGAAATTACTCTTTTGGGGCAGAATGTTAATTCATACGGGCAGAAGGAAGGCGGGATTTCTTTTCCTCAACTTTTATCTAAAATTAATGATATAAACGGGATTCATCGGATACGATTTGCCACATCCCACCCAAAAGATCTTTCCATGGACCTGATATATGCCATCAGGGATCTTGAAAAAGTCTGCAACCATCTCCATCTGCCGGTACAGTCCGGATCAAATAAGGTCCTTAAAAAGATGAATCGGGGATATACACGAGAAAAATATATTAACAGAATTTCGGATTTAAAAAAACACTGCCCGCAGATTGCACTTTCAACGGATATTATTGTTGGATTTCCATCAGAATCCAAAGATGATTTTAATGATACAATGAACCTTCTACATGAAATTGAGTTTGATTCCATATTTGCTTTTGCATATTCGGACCGGTCATCGGCTCCTGCAGCAAAATTTTCTGACCAGATAGATGAAAGGCAAAAACGTGACAGGTTAAATGCACTGTTGCAGTTACAGGAACGGGTCACTCAAAAAAAGAATAATGAACTGATCGGCAGTATTATCAAAGTTCTTGTGGAAGGCAAAAGCATAAAAAAACGGGATGGGTTTGAACAAAACTCAAAAAACATGAAACAGATGGCAGGACGCAGTGAATCCAATAAGATAGTGCATTTTCCATCTGAACATGACACTATAGGCGATATGATTAAGATTAAAATTGAAGATGCGTATCCTCATTCTTTGTGGGGACATCCTGCGGGAGCTTGAGGCAAATGAAAAAGAAATCTGTAAAAATAGGACAAAACACTCTATGTCCTTGTGGAAGCGGTAAAAAATATAAAAATTGCTGCCGGAATAAAAAAATGGAAGTCAGTATTAAAGAAGAATACAAAAGAAGATATGATATTATTCTAAAATCTCCCCGCCAGGTTGAAGGGATTAAAAAAAGCGGAGAGCTTTTAATATCAATTCTTAACCAGGTTGAAAAAATGATCAAACCCGGGCTGAAAACGGAAGATATCAATACCCTTGTCCATGAAGAAACCATTAAGGCCGGTGCTATTCCGGCACCCTTAAATTACAGGGGCTTTCCCAAAAGTGTCTGTGTCTCGATCAATGAAGTCATCTGTCACGGCATACCGGGAAATCGTATCCTGCAGGACGGGGATATTGTTAATGTTGATATTACGCCTATACTTGACGGATACTATGCAGATGCCAGCAAAACTTTTTTCGTTGGAAATCCTACCCCACAGGGAAAGAAAATTGTCAGTGTGGCTGCTGAATCACTGAAAAGAGGGATAGAGGCAATCGCTCCGGGAGCCACTTTAGGTGACATTGGATATGCCATTCAAAGCTACGCAGAGTCTTGCGGCGGTTCCGTGGTTCGGGAGTTTGTGGGCCATGGGGTAGGTATTGATTTCCACGAGCAGCCCCAGGTGCTTCATTTTGGAACCAGAGGCAAAGGCACGGTTCTTGTTCCCGGAATGGTGTTTACCATTGAGCCCATGATTAATCTGGGGAAAAAAGAACTTCATGTCCTTGAGGACAAGTGGACTGCTGTCACCAATGACGGGTCTTTATCTGCGCAGTTTGAGCAGACGCTTCTGGTGACTGAAACCGGATGGGAGAGCCTGACACCCTATAAGCTTTAAAAGTTTAAGGGAATCGCTTTTTTCTTATTTTATACCGGCTACCTGAATGGTTTTGATTTTTTCAATAAACTGCTGTGTCAGTGCAGTATCTGTGATATGGGTATATATCTCACCACTGGGATGAGCCCCCCTTATTTTTCCATCATGAAGAAACCATTGAAGAAGCTTTTTAGATAAATCCTGTCGGTCTGATAATGAAATTTTGGACTTGCCGGGAAATGGTTTTGGCTCAGGTATTGAACCCCTGGTATCTATCAGGTGTTTTAAAAAATTTATAATTCGTGAAAGCCTTAAAAGGGTGACGGCTTCAATCCTGGATGTTGTATCGTTTAATGGCAGGGCAGTTGACCGCATCAGGCTGAAAGCTTTGGGCAGGATACTGTTTGTCTCACAAAATTGATAATCAAGGCTTCCGGGTGCTGGATAAAAAACAGACAGCCCTGCAAGGGTTCTTTTTTGTGCCAGATATAAAAGATCGTCAAGAGAGCTCTGTGCAGTCTGACCCGGGGCAGCAGCAATAATATATGAAACGCATTCAAGATTATATTTTTGAGCCAGACAAAGGGCGGATTCAAAAGAGGCTCTCACATCAGGTCGTTTGAATTTCTTCAACTGGTCTTTTGAAGTTGAGCCTAAGGAAAGGTTAAGGGTTTTAAACCCTGACTCTTTCATTAAAGAGACGATCTCTTCATCAATTGCCGGGGGATACAATCCATTCATTGCCCGAAGTTCAATCTTTTTATTGGCAGACAGGTTTTTTATGTTTGTGAAAAGAGAGAGAAACCATTTTTTATTCAAACATAAATTTTCATCTTCAAAATCAATAAATCCAATGTCATGATTTATTGTCTGATTTTCAATCTCGTTAATCACATCTTCGATTTTCCGCTGTCTAAAAGGGGGTGCATGTGAGGATGAGGCAGATACGGAACAATAGGTGCACTGCATGGGACAACCCCTGCTGGATACAATAGCGGTAGAGCCCCTTTTTTTTCGTTGATAAAAATCATGTTTAAAAAGATTTGTGGCAGGTAAAGAAAGACAGCTTAAGTCTTTTAACCAGTATGGATCAGAAATAAATAACGAATTGTCCTTTTTAAAGGCAATCCCGGGTATCTGTTCCAAATTTGAACCATTTTTTAGCGCCTGGCAAAGCAGGCCCATACTGAATTCCCCTTCTCCTCGCAGTACAAAATCAATTTCAGCACAGCTTAAAATTTCTTCAGGAAACATCGTGGGATGATGACCACCCATTACTATCTGGCAGTGCGGATAAAATTTTTTAATGGTTTGGGCAGTTTTTAAGGCCTGGTCGCAATAGGCCGTGAACAAGGAGGATATACCGACGAGGAAGGGTTTTTTCTCTCTGATTTTTGTTCCGATATGTTCATAGCTGTATCCAAAATGCTTGTATTCATGGAAAAGAGAAAAAGACGTTATGTCTTTTTTGCCGTAGAACGCCTTAAGATAAGAAAATTCTTTAGGATAATCAATTGTTTTTGATTTGTTTGTTGCCAAAGCATCAAGGATTTCAACATCAAATCCTTTTTCTCTGATGCTGGCAGCAATGGAGGCAAGGCCATAGGGCAGGGTTCTTTTTTTTGTCAGGTAAAAATCTTCTATGGGCGGTTGGACCAGAATAACCTTTGAGGGATTCATTTTATCTGATCTTTGGAAATTTTAAGATGGGTAAAAGAGTGACAACTGGTATAAAGGCGGAATAAAAAAGAACGGTTTCAAGACCGTAAATATCTGCAAGTTTTCCTATCAAGGGTGAAACAGCACCGCCCAGACCGTAGGCAAATCCCATCATAAGACTGGATACCATGGATCGTGATTTCGGGGCTAGTTTCTGTGCCATGACCACGCCTAAGGGAAGTGACGCCAGGACAGCAAATCCGGCAGCAAAAGATCCCAGGTAAACCAAAGGTCCTGGGAGATACAGGTATAGTAAAAGGGCAGGGGTCATTAAGGCATGGGAAACAAAAAAGATTTTTTTAAAATCCATTCGATCTGCTAGATAACCTGCCAGAAGTCCGCTTAACGTGCCTGCCAGGATAAAAAGAGAAACAATAAATCCGACTGAAACAAGATCATGGCCTTTGTCAGTAAGATATATCGGCATAAAGGTCATAAAGGTCTGTCCGGCGACTGCTCGAAGAACCATGACAAGCCATATCAGGAATATGGATTTGTAGACGGATCCAAGCGTTTCTTTAAGAGATCCCCAAAAACCAAGATGAGACAGGTTCTCGCTGACGGGAACCGGTAGATACTTTAAACAGAAAAAAAAGGCAATCGCCCCTAAAACTAGGGTATAAGGCATTTGTTCAAGACCGAATCCTGCCACATACCAGGTGATAAATACCGGCCCTAATGCAAAAGCAAACGTTCCGCCGGTATTATAAATAGAGAGGCAGAATCCTGTTCTGTTGCCTGAATAGAGTGGTACCATTCCAGTGGTGGAGGGGTGAAACATGGATGATCCAATGGATCCAAGACAAAGAATGATAAGTAAACTCAAAAAGTTGGTTGCAATTCCGGAAAAAGGAATACAGAAAAATGATAGAAAAAGTCCTATAAAAACAAATTTTCTAGTTTCATATCGGTCTGCAAGATATCCGACCACTGGCTGCACAATAAAAGAAAGAAACCTTACCAAACCTGTCATTAAACCGACTTGAGCGAGGGTTAAGCCAAGCTTGTCAACAAAAGCGGGCAGCAGGGGCGTAAAAAATGAGGAATAAAAATCACCGGTAAAATGCACCAGGGTTAAAATAAAAATGATATTGTACTGAACGGTGTTGTCCCGGGAATCAGGTTGTGTCATAGGGCTTAATTTTTCATGCTGTGGATGGGGGCTGGAATGCGGCCGCCATATTTAACAAATTGATC
>QMMT01000162.1 GCA_003647385.1 Deltaproteobacteria bacterium | reverse complement strand
TTCCGGAAACGCATATTTCCAGAGATCCTTACAGAATCAGAAAAATTATTGATGATTTCGGCGGAGACATGGTGATAAAGCCACTTAAGGGACACGGTGGCCATGGCGTAATCAAGGTGAGCAACCGGGATCGGGAAAACTTAAATTCATTGATCAATTACTATATTGATTCAAGTAAACCCTATCCGGACCGTCACCCCATCATGGTTCAGGAATACTTAAAAAGTGTCAGAGATGAGGGGGATGTCAGAATCCTGATTTTAAACGGGGAAATCTTAGGGGCCATGGGCAGAAAATCTGTCTCCGGTGACTTTAGAACAAATGTCCATGCCGGGGCAAAGGTATATAAACACGATATCACTGACAGGGAACAGGAAATATGTGACATCATAAAAGATCGGTTAATACAGGACGGGCTCTATTTTGTCGGGATTGATATCATCGGTGACAAACTGGTTGAAATTAACTGCGTGAGCCCCGGAGGCATACCAAGAATCAATCATTTAAATAACGTAAAACTGGAAACTAATGTCATTGATTTTATTGAGCAGCAGATTTAAGGGTCCTGAAAAAAGGATTCAGCAAAAAGGATTCAGCAAAATTTTTAATAACCGTGTCAAGACTGTTATCTTTGCAGGATTGATACTGCTAATTACAGGATTTTTGATATCCTGTCAGAAAAAAACAGATACCGGCATCTTAAAAATCGGTCTTCCCGAGGAGCCCAAGTCTTTGAATCTATGGCTTGGCAGCGATGCCAACTCGCGGAAAATACTCTCCCTTATATACCAGCCACTCTATATTCGGGACCCAAAAACACTCAAGATAATTCCCTGGCTTGCCAAAGAAGACCCTGTTTTTAATAAGGACGAACTGTCTTATACGGTTAAATTAAGAGCTGCAAAATGGTCTGATGGAAGTAACTTTACCTCTGATGATGTTGTCTTTACAAAGAAACTATTCATTGATTTTAAGATTCCCCGCTATTCCAGCAAATGGAAGGCAATTAAAAAAATAGATGTCATTGACGATCATACCCTTGTTTTTTATTTAAAAAAGCCTTCTGCCATTTTTCTTTCACGGGTATTAACGGCTCCCATGGTATCAAGAAAAGAATGGGAACCCATTGCAGTCAAGGCCAGTAAAACGGAAAAACCGTTAAGATCCCTACAGAACCATATTATTGAAAACCCCTTGGGTACAGGTCCTTTTATGCTGGCTGAATATAAAAAAGGGGCCTATATTTACATGAAAAAAAATCCTTATTTTTTCGGTTCGGGAAAGAAAATAGCAGGATTTGTTTTAGGACCTTATGTGGACAATATCCTTTTTAAAATATATGGAACCAGTGATGTTGCGGTACTGGCCCTTAAAAAGGGGGATATTGATATGTACTGGTGGGATATCCAGCCCGGATACATAAAGGATCTGAAAGTACAGCCCGAAATTAAAGTATTTTTGAATAAAAAAAGTGCCTTATATTATATGGGGTTTAATTTAAGGAAACCACCGTTTGATGATAAGGTTTTAAGACAGGCCATTGCAACCCTGATTGACAAGGAATTCATCATTACAAGAATTCTTCAAAATTATGGTTCACCCATGCGCTCTATCATCCCTTCGGGAAACACATTCTGGCACAATCCCAATGTTCGTCAATATGGCACATTGTTAGACAATGAAAAACGATTTATAACCGCATATGAAATGCTTAAAAAAGCAGGATATACCTGGGATAAAGAACCTGTGATTTCAAAGACAGGTATTGTTGAAGGACAAGGAATACATCTTCCCGATGGGAAGTTGATGGATACTTTCGTCATCCTGACACCGCCTGCTGATTATGATCCCAAAAGGGCTTTTGCCGGGATGATGATCCAGGAATGGATCAGAAAAATGGGGATGCCGGCTTTTGCAAGACCCATGTCTTTCAACTCACTGTTGGACAGGGTAAAAGGTAAACATGATTTTGATGCCTTTATTTTAGGATATGGCAAGCTCAATCTTGATCCGGATTATCTAAGGGCATTTTTCTATTCAAAATATGACAAGCCCCGGGGCTGGAACATGAGCGGATACAAAAACCCTAACTTTGACAAAATCGCTAAAGAGCAGCGAAGTACTATTAATGAAGAAGACCGTAAAAAAATAATCTGGGAAATGCAGGCGATTCTCATGGAAGATGTCCCGTATATCCCTTTATATAATCCGCATATTATAGAAGCAATTTATAAGGAAAGGTTTAAAGGATGGGTGGAAAAAGTAGGCGGTATCGGCAATATCTGGTCACTGTGTATGGTAAAAAAAAATAATTAATGTTTTAACAACTTGGGATAAAGATAAATGAGAACCAAAAAATTTATTTTTAATAAACTGCTTGAAATAACGCTTCTTTTTTTTATTATTATGACGGTGTTGTTCTTTCTTTTCAGAGCCGCTCCCGGGGATCCTATCACACGAATGGTGGATCCTACGCTGACACCCGAGGATATAAAGCATCTGATCGAACAGCTCGGACTTAATGAACCGGCATGGCGACAGTACATCATTTATATCAAAAATTTTTTTACCGGCAACCTTGGCCATTCTTTTCATTATGGAGAACCGGTCAGTAATATAATCATGGCAAGGATGCCCGCCACCATTCTGCTGTTTACCACATCAACACTTTTAGCCGCATTTGTCGGCGTTGTTTTAGGTAAGATATCCGCCTGGAAAAAAGGATCAGGGCTTGATAACTTTTTATCATTGAGCGCTCTGATCTGTCATACACTTTTTATTCCCTGGTTTGCCCTGCTTCTTTTATGGGCTCTTGCCTATAAGCTAGGCTGGTTTCCTCTGGGAGGAATCATTTCTCCTGAAATCTGGATACAGGACACCTCAATTATTATAAAAGTGCTTGATGTAATGCACCATATGTTTTTGCCATTGTTAACACTTTTTATTATTCACCTTGGCAGTTATCTTTTACTCATGAGATCCAGTATGCTGAGTGTGCTGAAAGAAGATTATATTATTACAGCAAGGGCAAAAGGACTTTCCAACAAAGTGATACGCAACAAGCATGCCGCCAAAAATGCTGCGCTCCCGGTCATCACCAGTGTGGGCCTAAGTCTTGCTTTTTCCATAAATGGCGGTGCGTTAACCGAACAGATTTTCACCTGGCCGGGTATTGGAAGAGAGCTTATTTTTGCAGTAAGCAACAATGACTATCCATTGGCACAGGCATGCTTTTTACTGATAACAGCTGTGGTGCTTATTGCAAATTTGATTGTAGATCTTTTGTATGCATATATGGACCCGAGGATCAGCTACTAATGAATAAAAATCACTCCATCGAAAGATTTAAAAAAGGCTGGACTATATTTATAAAAAATCCCATGGGAAAAGCGGGCCTTTTTATTTTATCGATTTTCATGCTCATGGCCATTGCCAGTTTTTTCGTCCCGCTTTTAGGTCCTGTTTATCATCCCATGACAGGCGTGGACCCCGACATAACCTATTCAACCGGCCCCAGCCTTCAACACTGGCTTGGAACCGATTTCATCGGAAGAGATCTTTTTGTACAACTGCTGGAAGGTGCAAAAGTGGCATTCATTGTCGGTCTTTCCTGTGCATTCATCAGTGTTGTTCTTGGCACCGCCATTGGAATGATATCCGGGTATGCAGGCGGCGTTGTTGACACGATTCTTATGAGAATCGCCGACATATTCATGGTCCTGCCTTCTCTTGTAATCCTTCTGATCTTAGCTTCATTGTGGGAGCTGAGTATCTGGGTGATTATTTTTATTATTGCCATAATGCGATGGCCGTCTGTATCAAGAATTATCCGTTCCCAGACTTTGTCTTTAAAATCAAGGCCGTTTATCGAAGCCTCCCGGGTAGCAGGGGCATCCAATTTCAGAATTATCTTCAGGCATATCATGCCCAATGTTCTTCCGCTGGCATTCTTGTATATGACATTCAGAGTTACCGCTGCCATACTGGTCGAGGCTGCTCTGTCTTTTCTTGGATTCGGTGATCCGGGTCAAGTCAGCTGGGGCATGATGCTTCAATGGGTATGGAGTTCAGGCCATATGTTCCAGGCGCCCTACTGGCTTTTGCCTCCGGGTATTTGCATATCTTTGCTGACCCTTTCATTTTATATGTTAGGCCGTGCAATGGATGAAGTCCTTGATCCAAGGCTTAGAAAAGAAGAAGAGGGACAATAAATGGCATCACTAAAAGTTGAAAATTTAAGCGTTGGATATAAAAGTAAAAAAGGGTTGGTTAATGCGGTTCATAATATCTCTTTTTCAATAAAGCAGGGCCGGTCTCTGGGGTTTGTCGGTGAATCCGGATGTGGGAAAACCACCATCGGCATGACATTGATGGGTCTTTTGCCTGAGAATGGATCCATTCTACAGGGCGACATCTTTTTTAACGGCAATAACCTTGCAGAGTTTAATGATAAAAAGTGGAGATCGTTCAGAGGTAAAGAAATTTCCATGATATTCCAGGCTGCTATGAATGCCATGAATCCGGTTATCAGAGTTGATGAACAGATTGCGGAAATCTTAGAAACCCATCATCCTCAGATGTCCCAGACAGATGTTTACGATCAGGTAAAAAAAATGTTCCGCCTGGTGGAAATTCCGGAAGATCGTTTAAGGGATTATCCCCATCAATACAGCGGGGGTATGAAACAAAGAGCCATTATCGCCATGGCACTGGCATGCACGCCAAAATTAATCATAGCAGATGAGCCCACAACAGCTCTGGATGTCATTGTCCAGGATCAAATCCTTAAAGAAATCAAACAGATTCAAAAAGAGACGAATATCAGTTTAATTTTTATATCACATGACATTGCTGTGGTTGCAGATGTCTGCGAGGATATCTGTGTAATGTATGGCGGGCAGATAGTAGAAAAAGGCACTAGAGAAGAGGTATTTAAGTCTCCGAAACATCCCTACACAAAGACGCTGTTAGACTCATTCCTGAGTTTGGACTCCAAGGGTGATATAAAGATCCCTGAAATACGCGAGGCACCCGACTTGATAACAATTACAGAGAGGTGTAACTTTGCAGGCAGTTGTAATTGTAAGTGTAATAAATGTAATAACCAGACTCCCGGCTGGGTGAATTTTTCTTCAACACACAAGGCGCTTTGTTTTGAAGATGCGTTAAATAAGGATAAAAATGACTGAGGAACAAAATAAACAAATGCCCATCATTGAATTGGATGGAGTGACAAAGGAATACTGTCTAAAACAAACCTTTTTCTCACAGGGTGATGCCTGTGTTATCGCCATGAACAATATAAGTTTGGCTATCCAGAAAGGAGAGATCTTCGGTCTTGTCGGTCAGAGCGGCAGTGGTAAAACAACCATGGGAAGACTTCTGGTGAAACTTGAAGAGCCAACTAAAGGAAGCATAAAGGTTAATGGCAAGTCAATAAATAACCTTCAAGGCAAAGCACTGAAAGACTACCGATCCAAGGTACAGATGATCTTTCAGGACCCCTATCAGTCTCTGAACCCACATCTTTCCGTTGCTGAGACAATTTGTGAACCCCTGATTGTCAACAAAATTGGAGATAGAATCACCCGAAGGGAAAAAGTACTTGAAACTTTGAAAATTGTGGGTCTTTCTCCGGCAAAAGACTTTTACCAC
>QMMT01000161.1 GCA_003647385.1 Deltaproteobacteria bacterium | reverse complement strand
TGGTAATACCAATTTAAAAAAATACCATTTTCAGGAGGAGCAATATGGATATCAATGAACCGAAAATTCATCCAAAGGATATTTTAATACTCTCTGATGAACAGTTTACTCAGGAAAATGTCTGTATTGTCACTGGGGCAGGCACGGGTATTGGTCGGGCGGTTTGCGTTGCTGCTGCTGCCAACGGACTGATGACCATAGGCCTGGATGTCAATGTCGATGAAGGTGAAAAAACCAGGAAGATGGTGGAACAGGCAAGTGGAAAAATGGCTTTTATCAAAACCGACCTGACCTGCGACAAAGATATAGAAGCTGCGGTTCAAAAAGCTGCCGGCCTTGGAAACATTCGATTCCTGGCTAATATAGCCGGTATTCAGCATATTGACTCTGTTGAAAATTTTCCCATGGAAAAATATGATCTTATGGAAAGACTCATGCTCAGAGCACCTTTCTATTTGTCCAAACTTGTTATTCCTCATATGAAAAAAGGGGATCAATGGTATGGTGCCATCGCCAATATGTCATCTGTTCATGCCCATATCACAACCCTCAATAAACCGGTTTACAACATAACAAAATTCGGACTGCGTGCCCTCAGCCAGTCTATTTCAGCCGAAGGAGAGGGTAAAATCCGTTCTTTTACGGTCAGCACAGGTTATGTAAAAACTCCCCTTGCTCTGAATCAGATTCCATCCCAGGCTGAGCAGCGCGGCATCACATGTGAGGAAGTAGTGACCGATGTGATGATGGGTAAGTCCAGAATTAAGGAAATGATGTCTCCCGTTGATGTGGCCAATCTATTTGTTTTTGGATTCTCACGATTTTCAAAACACCTGATTGGCGGGGATCTTTTGTTTGATGGCGGAATGACATTAACATATTAGCTTTCTTCTTGTGGTATATTCTATGAATCTGCAAGTCTCTGATCATACATGGATCCAATCCCGTATTCATCCCGGCGCATGAATTTATTCAGAGATGGTCCAATGAGCTGCATCTCAGTATTTGCCTTTTGAACCTCCTGTGCGATCCTCATTTCTTTGGTGCATCCGGTACTATACGTTGAATCCTTGCCGATCCATTCCGGTGGAACTTTTTTGTCCATAAGAGAAAAGCTTTCAGTGATATCATCTGATGTCTGGAATCGCCATATATCAATATAGGAGCTTCTTTGAACAATCTCCCACATATACATGAGATCGTCTGCATCCATGCCGGGTTCATAGTAGAATGAGGGGTTGATAATAAAAAGATCGGCAGATTGTTTTTGCAGATGATCTATAAAGGTACTCATTATTTTTTTTGCCACATCGATTTTCCCCGGAATGGAGCCGATGATACCACTATAGAACATCACGGTCATTCCTTTCTTCTTGGACATTTTCATTTGCTGGATAATTTTATTGGCTTTTTCTTCCAGGTCCCCGTGGGAGAAATTTATAAAAGCCGGATGCCTGGGTTTATAGGTAACGAATAATTGTTTTTTGTCAAGACTGATATTGATGATATTCTGCGTAAACCTGAAGTGAGAATCAATTAATCTTTTTTTTTGTACCTTACCCCTTGATATGACACAATCCACCTCTTTAAAAATTCTGGAAAAGGTGGTAGAGGCAAGCAAAAGATTTAAATTTTCTTTAGTTCCATCAGATACTATATAGATATTTTTATCATGTTTTAAGAGCGTTACCAGAGTATTTTTGCTAATGGTTTTTTCATGAATAAAGTGTGCGTTTTCCAATTCCTTTATTAAAACAGGATCAGTCCTGGTATCAGCCAGGCAGACTTTTTTAAAGAACGGTGCCTCTTTTACTGCAAAAATAACGGCATGTCCAAGCTCGGCAAGAAATTTAGCAATTGTAAGATCCACGACCACTTCACAGGATTCATCGGCAAGCCAGAGGATTTTTTGTTTCCTGGCCTTAACCAGCTTGAGTAATGGTGCTAACCCGTCACCTTTTATAGGGGTTTTAAAAATTTTTTTAATTTTGTTTAATGAGGGAATCTTTGGGTTTTCATGAGTCCACAGATCATCCAGTGTAATCAGGGCCAGCCGTCTTTGAAATTCAATCACTTTTATCTTTTCCCTTAACTCAAACAAAGACAGATTTTTAACCGTCTGTAAAGACTCATCTGTCTGATCCAGTGCCTTTTTAAAGGTTTCAGAGGTTAGGATTTTTTTAATTTTTTTATTGGCTGACTTTTTGTCCAATGAATAGGGGTTTTCTATATGCGTGCGGCCTAAAAAGATTTTGTACAACCTTTTTTCAAGCCTGGAAGGTATGAGAAGGCCGGTTCGGATTTCATCATCATACTTTATCTTGATCAATGTTTTTAAAAATTGATTATCATACTCAGATTCTATTAATTCATCGATCATTGCCGTTATTCTGTCAAATACCTGTTTGTAAGATTTTTTGAGGTAAGAAGGATATTTTCTGGACATAATGGCATTAAACATCGTATCGGAACAGGGATAGTATCTTTCTTCATTCTCGGGATAGACCATAAATTCAATTTGTTCTCTTGATCCTACTTTGCCTGGATAGGCAAATGGATCTAAATGATTTTTAAGAAAAAAGGACGTAAACCAGGCATCAAAGTCAGGATCTTCACCAATGTGAACAGATGGGTATGGGTTATCTTTGTTTTCCATAAAGCCTCCTGTTGATAAAAAGATGGTCTTAGATATCATTTCACTAGTTCGTTTACAATTAAATACCACTTAAATGAACTTGACAGCGTGATACAGGAGACATAATAGAATAAATATGGATAAAAAAACAGCCTTTAAGATTTTGAACCTGGAAACGACTGTCTCTTTTGAAGAAGCTAAAAAAGCGTACCGGAATTTAGCAAAAAAATATCATCCTGATGTTGCAGTAAACCAATCCTGGCAAAAAAATAGTGCGGATACAAAAATGAAAGAAATAAATCTTGCATTTCGCTATCTTGCACCACGGTTAAGAACGATTGAGGCCGTTAAAAAAATTAAGAAAAAAAAGAAAGTAAAAACACCTGTGAAAAAGGTGAAAACTACTTTTTTATCAAAAATGATCAGGGTGTTTTTCAGCACCTTTCGAGGTAAAAAAGGTGCCGGACCTTTTAAGGAAAATGTAAAAAAAGAAGAATCATTAAGGAAAGCAAAAGGCAAAACCATTCGATTTGATGAGGTTTTTAACCGTGTTTATCAGTATCGCTTTAAGGAAGAAAGCAAAACCAACAGGTATAAAAAGAAAAAATATTCAAAAAAGAACCGTTCTTACAATAAGTATCAAGAATATATGGTATTGAAAAGAAAGATGAAATCAGGACGGTCAGACTCAAATCAAGATATAAGTATTGGACGGATTGACAAAATAGATCCAGTTAAGCCTGTCGGAAGAATTTAATAATCGATAGTGATTAAAATCTCTCCTGTTTTTAGCTCAATAAGGCTTGCTGAACCCTCTTCAATTACACCGTAAGTATAAATACCGTTTCGAGGGTAAGTGATAGAGCCCGGGTTCATAAAGAGTTGGGCTCCTTTTTTTTCCAGAGAACAAAGGTGGGTATGACCCTGAATAATAATATCGATATTTTTAGAATAGGTGCAGGGCCGGTGACCATGGGTCAGAAGAATTTTTTTGTTAAACGCACTAAACGTCATTGATGTGTCAAATCCAGGGGAAAAAGTGGGTGTATCACAGTTCCCATAGACATAATAAAAATCGTATTCAAATGTATTCAACTCTTTTTTTATGGTTTCGGGTTGAAAATCCGTATTTGAGAAATTACCATATTTCGTATCAAAAAGGTCTCCGGCAATGGCGAGTTTATCAGAAGGATTTAAAAGGTTTTTCATTGTCAGCCATGAACTGTAGCTGCCGTGGATATCTGCTGTAACAACAAGTTTATCCATAGGATTTGAGTGCATTGATTCTTGCCAGTACCGGTGGATGAGAATAATTTAAAAATACATAAAACGGATGAGGCGTTAAATTAGAAAGGTTGTGGGCAGATAATTTTTTAAGTGCATTGATTAATGGGATGCTGTCTTTAATCGTTTCTACAGCAAACTGGTCTGCCTCGTATTCATCTTTTCTGGAAGAAATTTGAAAAAGAATTGATATAAACAGATCTATAGGTGAATACAGCATGCTAAAAAAGATCAAACCCGCATAAATAGAAATTTCTTTCATGAAAAAAGCATGGAACAAACCTTGATGGGAGATAAATATAGAAATAAGATAAAAAATAAATCCCATTTGAAAGACCCCTATCATCATTCTTTTAATAATATGTTTCTTTTTAAAATGCCCCATTTCGTGGGCAAGGACTGAGAGCAATTCTTCACTTGACTGCTCTTTAATCAGGGTGTCGAATAAAACAATCCGTTTGTTTTTCCCAAATCCCGTAAAAAAAGCATTGGACTTACTGCTTCTTTTTGACCCATCCATGACAAAAATATTGGAAAGTTTAAAGTCAATGGATTTTGCATATTTAAATATGGACTCCTTTAAGGGACTGTCATCCAACGGAGTGAATTTGTTGAACAAGGGCATAATCCAGGTGGGAACTATATATTGAACAGCAAAAAGAAAAATAGTGCTGACTGCCCAGCACATGATCCATGCAAACTCGCCGCCAAACTCTAAAAAACCTAAGATTAATGATAAGAGCAGTCCTCCCAAAACTGCTGAAAGGACAAGAGACTTAACAAGGTCGGAAAAAAAAAGCCGTGGTGTTGTTTTATTGAATCCAAATCTTTCTTCAATCACAAAAGTGGAATAAATACTGAAAGGAAGAGATATCAAAAGCTTTAAAAATAAAAGAATACCAGTAAAAAACAAGCCTGAAATTATGGGCCCAAAATTAAATGATCTGACAAAGGAATCAATTATTTGGAATCCTCCTGAAAACCAAAACAGCAAAATAATGGCAAGATCAAAGCTGGAAGTGATAAATCCAAATTTTGTATTTGCTTTCAGGTAGTTCTGTGATTTAATATATTTTTTGTTATTGTATTGATCGTTAAATTCTTTTGGAAGGGGCTGGTTCAGGTTCCCAAGATTAAGAAAGTCTGCAATATTATCAATAAGGTAACTACCTATCAGTGTCACAAGAATGATAAAGGTAATAAACTGTTCTGAAAAAAGCATTTCTACAGGGAAAAAACCTTAAGAATTGATCAGATCTCTTAATTTTCCTGAACATTTAAACGTTACAACTCTTCTGGCCGGAAGGATCATTTCTTCATCGGTTGCAGGGTTCCTGCCTTTTCTGGCTTTTTTTTCATTGACACAGAATTTACCGAAACCACTAATCATGATATCTTCGCCATTCTCAATTGTTTCCTTTATAATTTCAAGGAATTCTTCCATGATTTCATAGGTTGTTGTTCTGGATAAATTAAGCTTATTCTGTATTCTTTCTGCAATAATTGTTTTTGTTAATGCCATAAATTCTACTCCTGCAACTAAAACTTGGCTTTTTGTTTAAATTGTATATTAAAAATTGTTTGCTAAGGTACTTTATTCTCTGTGTATTTGTCAAGTAACTAACCCAAAGATATTTTAAATTAAAAAGAATCCATGTTTACAAATCGTTTTAGATTGTTAATTTTCAAATTGTCTGCTATTTTATGTGTTACGTAATAATATAAGAAATATAGATGATTT
>QMMT01000160.1 GCA_003647385.1 Deltaproteobacteria bacterium | reverse complement strand
TAATGGGGATATTCATTTTTTTTATCCTTTATAAAAGTAAACGTTGAATTCTTCATCATTTATTTTTTCAACCCAATGCCTTATTTTCAGACTTGTTGCTTTATCAATAAGCGGGGCCGGTAAAAAAGGGGCAATCAGTTTATATATCTCATCTTTACCCATGGTATCCAAATCGGAAATAACCTGGTGAACAGGTTGTTCACCAGTTGCCAACATTTTTTTTGCATTAAATTTTAATTTAATTAATGCTTCATCAAACCAGTCCGGTTTTTGGGTGGTGTACTCTGTAGAAGATGTTCCACTATATAAATCCTGGCCCACTTCCTTTCTCAAATGGTTAATCAAATTTTCAACTTTTACATTGCCGACTGCTGCTGCCTGCTGCAATGTAGCAATCCTTGCAACAGTTTTTCGAAGTACCGGGTTTTTCAATTTTTTAAATGCAGGTGCATATTCAATTAATACATCTTCAAGTTGTGGATAGGCTTCAATAAGCTGCAGTACTTTTGTTTTGGGTGAAATAATCAGATCATTCATCGTCGTATCCTTTATTTATATGATAATATGCGTTGATCACCCTCAAGTTTTCTGAGCTCGGTGAGATCCTGTGAAACTTCCAAGGTGCCTGAGTACTCTCCCTTATCATTGTGCAGAGCAAAATATTCAATGTGGATAAATCTGCCCCCCATATTGATCCAGAATGGCGCTCTGGTTTGTTTTCCACTTTTAAAATCTTCAAGTATTTTATCAACGATATGGGCGCTTGCAGGTGGATGGCAATGTCGTACATCACGATTTAAAATGGCCCGGTTCCTCTGGAATATCCTCTCTTCACTTTGAGAAAAATATTTCACTTTGTCGTCTTTGTTCACAAAAGTCATATCAAACGGTAATGTATTTAAAATTGTCAACAGATCATTGATTGAAAAACTGCCGGATGGAAGCTGAATATTAATACCCTGTTTCTGGATTTTGTCGTCTGTATCTGTTTTCAGACCTTCAGGTTTCCACTCTTTTGGTGGATCATACAGGCAATAGCCTATTTCAAGAGATTGATTCTGGATTTCATTCCAGTCATTATCTGACAGGGTGTCCATTAACATTGGGAACAGAATCTGCTCTTCTTTTATGATCATTTCTGCAACACCGGTTACTGCCTGCTGTAAAATGATCTGACTTGAAGCCCAAAGATCTTCTTTAGTAATATTTTTTGTATCCAGTATCTCAAGGCTTCCTTTGAGCAAATCCCTTGTTTCATCATGTTTGCCCCACATGACCTTGGGAGGTCCTGTAACTCCTGTCTTCTCAAGATAAGGGAAAAGAAGGTATTCTTTGCGCTGATAATGTTTGTCAACATCAATAAGCTGATTGAACAATTCCATAAGGCTCAGGCAAGTCTGTAAAAGTTGTGTTTTTTTTAAATCTTTCAGCGATGACAATAATTTAAGAATTTTATCGGTTACCTGTTTTAATGCTTTATTTTCCTGAACAAGGACATCAACCGGGTGTCCTTCAGGTACCTGTTTTGATGTTGAAAGATTAATGTTGTCTTTTAAGACTGCTGAATGGGCATCGCAAAGTTTTAAGATCTCCTGCTCAGGCAGCCCTTCTTCAATGAGCTCTTGTTCAACCTCTATTACTTCCCCATAGGGTATGTTCCCAAGGCTATTTAAAAGTTCCTGCTTAACGGTCTTTTGTGATTCTCCTCCATGCAGTTTTAAAATAATTTCTTTAAGTTTTGTTTTCCTGTATTTTGAGTTATCAATTTGTTTACTCATAGTTTTTTCTCCTTCATAATCAATAATCACGCCTTTTTTACTTGTATCTATACAAGATGGATACCATCTGTTTTGGTGCTGTTTCAATAAATGTAACTAACTGAAATTACACTAAGATTTTGAGTGCTCTTTAATCTGAAGATATCCAGACAATTTGTAGCAGAGGACAATAGTGGGACACCCGGGACATATACGACACTATGTCACAACATTGGTTTACCGGATAATCTCAGTGATTAAATGAGAAAAAAGTCGGATTTTAATCACATTTGGTTTTCTTGTCTATCAAAAAAACGATACAGCGTGGATCGGGATACACCGAGGATTGCAGCAGCCAGTTTCCTGTTCCCATCTGTTTTTTTCAAAGCTTTGGTCACATTTGTCACATTAAGCTTTTGTCCACGATTTTGCACCATAAGAGTTGAAGATGAGGGAATAACCTCAGAAAGTGGAGGACAAAGATGTTCCGGTTCTATCAAATGTCCCCCGGACTTTATCAGAGCGAACTGTAACACATTTTGGAGTTCTCGAATATTTCCGGGCCAGGAGTGTGCCATAAGTATGGAAAGGGCAGTTGGAATAAGAATAGCATTTTCGTGTTCAGGTCCCTGGGTGTAGTGGGAGAGGAAATGTTCGACCAAAAGCGGGATATCCCCACGTCTTTCCCGTAAAGGCGGAAGAGTGATGGGTATCACGCACAGGCGATAATACAGGTCTTTTCTGAAGCGCCCGGTTCTAACCTCTTGTTCCAGCTTCTTGTTAGTTGCACTGATTACTCGTACATCCATATGAATAGTTTTTTCGCTTCCCACACGCTCAAATTTTCCATCCTGAAGAACTCTCAACAGTTTCACCTGTGTCTTGGGGCTCATCTCCCCTACTTCGTCAAGAAAGATGGTCCCCCCATCGGCTAACTCAAAATATCCCTTTTTCCCTCGTATTGCACCGGTGAAAGCGCCTTTGACGTGACCAAAAAGTTCTGACTCGAGTATACCTTCTGGTATAGCACCGCAGTTGACCGGTACAAAATGATTACGGGCACGTCGACTTTCCTTGTGGATGGCCATGGCCACCAGTTCCTTTCCTGTTCCGGTCGCTCCTTGAATCAGTGCAGGCGCATCTGAGTGTGCCACCTGCCTGATCGTGTCAAATACGCTCAATATTCTCTTATCCCTGCCTACTATTCCCCTGAACCCATCTTCTGTTTCAATTGGAGAGAAGGCTGCCAATTTGCTCACATCTACAAGGATAAGAATTGCAAAACGCTTATTCTTAATAATGGCAGGAACTGAACTGAGCATTAGAGCAACATCTCGGACCTGGCCCTTGATGAGAATTTGAAGGCTTACCCTCATTTTCTGTTTCTGATTCTTAAAAATTGTCCTCTCTGCCAGTTTTCGAAGTGTACAACTATTGCAACTCTGCCCGGAACCGCACCCTTTTGGATTATCAAGTGCATTGATACATCCAAGAGCTTCTCCACTTCCTTTTCCTATAATATCCTTTTCAGGAACACCTAACACACGCTCAACCGTGTCATTTATAGCCTGAGCGCGACCTTGCTCATCAACAACAAAAACACCGCAAGGAAAAGAATCCATGAGGGCACTCACAAGATTATCTTCTCGAATCATTTTTGCAATGTCATTCATTTAGAGTTCAAATTCCAAAAAGTAATATTATATTCCAAAAAAAATATTTCCGGACTTATTGCTTAATTTTTTGTCAGTACTAAAGCTGATAGAAAACCATTAAGTCGGAAATTGTATCTGGCCTGTTGCCTTTAACTCTATTGGCAATAGACTATGATAGATAAATGTGTTCAGTGGGGTTGCCACTCCTACTGCTTGACCTAAACGGACTACTGCCCCATTTTGTGCTTCCAATTCTGAAGGACGACCTTCCATGATATCCCGTTGCATAGAAGCTGTTCCATTGGGTGGCAAGCTATCCATAAAAGCTAATGTTTTTTCAACAACATCATTTGGGAGAGCAATGTCTCTGGCCTGGGCTACGCTGAAAACCTCTTGCATCACTTCTTTTAACATTTGACGGGTTTTAGGCAGGTCAAGAAATGTACCCAATGGTGCGCGCGTTATCGCACCTATTCCACTCCAGGGGGCAACCAGCAGGAATTTGCGCCACATGGCAATCTGAATGTCTGGAGGAATTTTTACTGTTATACCTGTTGTTTGTGCAAAGGCACGGCGTAAACTTTCAACTCGTTCACTATGGTTGTTATCAAGCTCGCCAAAATTTATAAATGGATCTGCGCCCGCATGGTGTATATGGCCTGGCCCGGCAACAAAACTAATAATGCCACACAATCCGCCCACCACATGTTCAGTACCAAGTGCATCGGCCAGTTGAGTTGGTGCCTCAACTCCATTCAGTAATGGTACAATAATTGTTTCTGGTCCAACCATCGGGCGCATGGCTTGTGCTGCCTCTGGTACCTGCCAGGCCTTGACCGAGACCAGTATCACATCAACAGGATCAATTTTGTTTGGATCATCAGTGGCTTGGATTGAATGTATAACAAAATTGCCTTTTATGCTATCAATCTTGAGACCATTCTCACGCATAGCCTGCAGATGTTCACCGCGGGCAATAAATACAACATCTGCTCCAGATTGAGCCAGTCGCCCGCCAAAATAACCACCAACACCACCAGTACCAAATATGGCAATACGCATCAGAACCTCCTAAAAGTAAAACTTTTTTTTAATAAACATCTCTAATCAAGGAATTATTCGATTCCTCATATAGTTCACTTTTTAATAATATTCGAAGAGATCAACTGGTTGGCAAATTTTTACTCCAATAACACGGGCAAAATATCATTAAGACAATAAAATATCACATTGTGGTATCACAGTCAACGCCAACATAATATAGTAATTTTACAAAAGTAAATTTTACAAAACGTATGCTGCATTATTCCAGTCAGTCTTTACCGGATAGTTTTGACTTGAACATGATGGTCAAAACAGATAAGGGATATAAAGTAAGGGAAAATAATTTTTATTTGGAAAGATAACTATTTTAATTAGGAGATTTCGCTCATGCAGCGTAGTTTGATTGTTTTTTTCATCCTTTTTTCATCTCTTTTTTGTTTCAACACTGCGTTGGCCAGTGATACTAAAGTTGAAGCTTCATCCTTAAATCAAGAGAAAGAGGAAAACCCGGCAGAGCAGGCTGTGGACAGGAGTGATGCTTCCTTAAAAATGCTTTATTCCATTATTGAGTTGAAAAAAAATCTGAATCAGAGGATCAAAGAAAAAAATCAAAATCTGATGAACAGCAGTTCTGATACTGAAAAAAAAATATTAAAATCCGAACTGGCAAAACTTGATAAACAGCTCAATGCTTCTTCCGCTGATTTTGAACGGATTGCCACGGGTATTGATATCGGTCTATTTGCTGAAAAAAAAGCTGAAGCATTTGACTGGCAGGATGAACTGGTTGGATTGATTAAACCCGGGATCAGGGAAATAAAAAGACTCACAGTCAAGGCAAGATACAAAGCAAAATTAAAAGATGAACTTTCCTATTACCAAGGCCTTTCACCTGTTGCCAGACAGGCCAACCAGAATATTGCCCGGCTGATTTCACAGACAAAAGATCCGGAACTGAAAAAAAATCTGGAAAAGCTCGTGCCTGAATGGAAAAGTGTTGAAAAACAGATTTTGAATAAAGCAGAAATTGTGGGCATGAGCCTGGCTGAAATAGAAAATGAGGAAGAGTCCATAATTGAAACATCTCAAGTCTCAGTAAAAAATTTTTTCCGTACGCGGGGACTGTTTCTTCTGATTGCGGTGATCGCCTGCCTGGGAGTCATCTTTTTTTTACGATTATTTTCCAGAGCTGTGGTCCGGTTTATTCCGGGTTACACGTCTAAATACAGGCC
>QMMT01000159.1 GCA_003647385.1 Deltaproteobacteria bacterium | reverse complement strand
TGTTTACTCACCTGAATCTTTTGTTTTTATATCAATTTCTTCTTTGAAAAAATTTTCAACCGCCTTGAATAATATGTCTGCTCCAATTTCCAGAACATCTTCATGAATATCAAAATTTGGAGAATGCAAAGGGTGGGTGATGCCGTATTTTTTGCTTGCACACCCGAACCGCATCATGGCTCCGGGACATTTTTGAACAAAATAATAAAAATCTTCGCTGCCCATGATAAAGGGCAGGACGTTTACATTTTTTTTCCCCAGAACGTCCACGGATGCCGTATAAAGGGATTGGCAAACTTTTTTATCATTAACCCCTAAAGGACCTCCCGGTTTAAAGATAAGTTCACACTTTGCCTTGAAAATATTTTCAATCCCGTGTGCCAGATTTTTCATGGCGTTAAAGATCTCGTTTCTGACAGCCTCATCATGGGTGCGGATAGTGCCTTTTAAAACAGCGTGTTCCGGAATTACATTCTTTGCTTCTCCGGCATGGAAAGTACCCACACTGATAACAGCTGACCGGGCCGGACTGATGTGCCGAGGGATAATGGATTCCAGGTTTGTTACAAATAAACCGCCTGCTGTAATGGGATTAATTCCTTTATGAGGGTGGGCACCATGGGTTCCCTTACCTTTTATCACAAGTTCAAATGAATCAGAGGATGCATGGCTGATGTGGGTGAATACGCCTGCCGTTCCCACGGGTAAATTGTGGTCCATATGACCTGCAACGATTTGATCCACGCGGGGATTTTCAAGAACACCTTTTTCAATCATGGCTTTAGCACCACCTAATTTTTCTTCTGCAGGCTGAAAAATAAATTTAATGGCTCCCTCTATTTTGCTTAGCAAATCAGAGTCTTTAATTTTTTTTGCAACACCCAGAACAATAGCAGTATTGGCATCATGACCGCAGGAATGCATGACTCCAGCGTTGGTTGATTTATAGCTTTTATTACCCTGTTCCTGCATTGGCAGCGCATCAATGTCTGCTCTCAGTGCAATGGTCTTGTTCTCCCCGGAGTCTTTTTTCGTGCCCTGAAGAAGGCCGACTACACCGGTTAGGTCATCAAATGTTTGGATCTGAACATTCAGGGTTTTAAGCACTTTACAGATTTGCCGGGTAGTCCTTTTTTCAAGGCTGGACAGTTCAGGGTGTTTATGAAAATCATTCCTGAGAGCTATGATCCAATCTCTAAATTCATTTTGACAGGGTGACATGGCACTCCATTTTCAGCTTTGAAAAACCATTGCTGTTGTGTACTTTTTTATTTGTTTTGAAGTTCATAGCTTCCTGGCCTACCTCATTAATTGGGCGGCGGATCAACCGCTGCAATTTCAGATTTAATTATCTGGGCAATTTTCCGGCATTTTTCCTTTGTCATTCGACTGGTAATACCTGCCATGCTGATGGCTGCGACAACCTGTCCCCTTTTATTAAAAATGGGAGCGCCTATACCGATGGAATCCAGACTGACAATATGGATACTGTTTGAGTATTTCAGTTTTCGGGTACGTTTGATCCATGATCTAACCTTTTCAACCTTAATACCATAATATTTCAAATATCCGGGGGCATTGGCTGCAAGAATATCTTCCCTCTGTTTTTCAGGCAGAAAAGAGAGTAATGCCTGGCCCGCCGCCCCAATGCCGAGAAGCCGCCGCTCACCAATATCAAATCCCAGTACCTGAACACGGGATTTGCCCACAGTCCGGTCGATGCACAGCCCGTCATAACCGGAACGAATAACCAGGTGGATGACATTATCGGTCTGCCTACAGATTCGTTCCAATGTGGTATGGAAGCGGTCTCGAATAGAAAATTGCTGGGTGGCAGTCCCCAGAGAGTACAATTCAGTCCCCAGATGATATAATTTTTCTGCAGCATCAAAGAATAAAAATTCCTCTTCGAGTAAAACTGCGAGAATACGATGGACCGTGGGGGGAGGAAGACACACATCCTTTGCAATTTTAGACAGTCTTGCACCTGTTTCATTGTATTTGGAGACAGAGCGTAGAATGGCAATGGTCCGACGGATGCTTTGGGCCCCTCCCTGACGCTTGGAATTTTCTTTTACCGCTTGTTTGATTCGATCATTTGCCATAATTCTTCCGATAGTCTGTTTCCCCCATTCTTTTATAAAATATGGGCACCCTATACAATTTTCCATATTGTGGAATAAAGTATTCCACAATTTAGAATAACTTTATTGAGATATTTTTCCCCTGTCAAGGACTATTTTTAAAAAAGTTTTAGCAGATTCACAATAATTTTTTTGTATTATTTTTCCATTAAAGTCTCTCCTTGCCGAATAAGATGCTGTCTCATTTTTAGTTCAACTTCATTTGGATCTTTTTTTTGAAATGCCTTCAGGATCATTCGGTGCTCATCCATGGAGGCTTCAAATCTGTTGGGCTGCAATAATTGCTTTTTTCGATATAAAAAAATTTTTTGCCTTAATTCATTGACTACCTGATCCAGCACATCGTTTTTAGCAAGTTTCTGAATAAGGCCATGGAAGCTCCAGTTTGTTTTTAGATATTTTTCAGGTTCATTATTTTTATAATACTTCTCAAGATCGGCATGGAGGGATTCAATTTTTTTTAAATTTTTTTGATTCATTTTTTGAGTGGCAAGTCGGGCACACATGCCTTCCAACCCGCTCATAACTTCGAACATTTGCTGAATTTCTTTTTTGTTTGGTAGGGTAACATGGGCGCCCTTAAAAGGAGTTATGGTCACAAATCCTTCTTTTTCCAGGTAACGGAAAGCTTCCCTTATAGCATTTCTGCCAATCTCCAAGCTGCTGGCAATTTCCATTTCTACCAGTCGATCCCCGGGCTTTAGCCTCCCGGATCTGATGGCTTCTCTGATCTGCTCTATCACCCGCTCAACAAGAGTGAATCTTTTTTCTGCCTTAAAAATTGCTTTCATAAAAGTCCATATATTATGTATTGTACATTGTGGACAATGTACAATGTGTCATTTCTATTGTCAAGATTTTTTGTAGTCCTTTGAAACGGTTCAGTTGTGGCTTTTTAATTGAGTCAAAGGCGTCTTTAAATATTCGATAAAGTCTGCGTAGCAGGCCGGGTTAAAATGGAGTGATAATTCATTCATGAACCCGTGCAGGCCATCTGTTCTTGTGCAGGTGACGCGATTTTTTTTATGCAGGCGGCTGATGAGGATATCTACATTAAAATGGGGCTCTTGTTCCGGGAAAATGAGCTCGACGTCAAATACGGGAAAAACACCGGTCTGGTGCCGGATCTGCGAACCATAAAAGCAAAAAGCCTTTTTTACATGTTTTAATGATAATTGGGGGGATATCCCCCAGATTGCAGATGCTCCTACACTGAACCCGATCAGGACAATATTCGGGCCGGACGGGTCGATCCGGTCTGTCAGGATCGACTGGTATTTCTCAAGCCCCACCCGGGTCATGAAATAATCATAGGCATGGGCTTCGGTTTTAAATTCAAGATTAACACCATTGTAGGGATCAATGATCTGTACGTCGGAAACCATCTGTGACAGTTTTTCACAGATGGTTTCCAGGGCAGGGGTCCTGCCGAATATATCTGCAACCAGAAAGAGGTCCATTATCGTCTATAATATCAGTGATTCCGATGCTAAAGATGCCACAGTATCAACCTTTATTCCCAGTTTATAATGATTGGAAAGCTCTCCAAGCTGTCTGTGGCAGGAGAGACAGGCAGTAGCCAGATGGGGCAGGCCGGTTGCAACCATTTGATCTGCCTTGGGTTTTCCTGTAATCATTCTTTTATTTTTGCTGGTGCTGTCCTGTAGAATACCGCCGCCGCCGCCGCAGCAGATGCCATCTTCTCTGTTGGGTATCAGCTCTACCAGTCCTTCGCAGACCATGGAAAGCAATTCTCTCGGCGCATCATACCCCCCTGATTTTCTGGCAATATTACAAGGGTCGTGGTAAGCAATTTTGTAAGGGTGCACACCTGGATCAAATTTTAAGATCCCTTTTTTAGCATATCGAACAATGAGCTCGGGCATGCTGACCACTTCAAACTTTGGTTTTCTTCCAATGATATCTTCCAAAAGGAATTTCAAGACATGGTATCCATGACCGCATTCTGAAAGCACAAGGGTTTCAACGCCGAGTTCCTCGGCCGGTTCAACCACCATCAGGGCCATTTTTTTTGCAATATCATCCTTGCCCACAAAATATCCCCAGTTGGTCACATCGGTATGATGAGCGGACAGGGTCCAGGTTTCTTTTATGGCATAAAACAGTTTTGCCATGGCGGTTAAATGAAGCAGGTTGATGCCAAGCTCCCTTGGGTTGGGAAGATAAAGAAGTTTTGTTCCTTTTATGTCATGGGGGATCTCGGCATTTGGATCATCCACTTCATCCACAAATTCTTCACTGACCCATTCAACGGTTTCCACAAACTCCTCTTTGGTCAGTGCGTTGACATCTCCCAGTTCAATGCGGTTTTTAATGCCTATTTTAATGTCTTTGGGGATATTGCCATCTGCAATAGCAAGGCTTCTTGCCTTTCTGACCACTTTGTCCATGGTAATCCCCATGGGGCAACCTTGTGTGCACCGGTTGCAGATCAGGCAATCCCAGAGCATGTTGCTGTTTACAAGCTGTTCATCAAGTCCGAGAGCTGCCATGCGGATAATCTGGCGGGGTAAAGGACCACCTTCTCCATCAAACCAGGTACATCTTGAGTTGCAGGCTCCGCAGGTCAGGCATTCAGCAATATTATCCCCCAGGGTAAACTGGTTCAGCAGTTTAGACAGAGCCGATGTTTTCTTTATTGTTGCAGTATCCATATGTATTATCCTTTATTTTCACACTTTGGAAATAATGCGGTCTAATTTTTTGGTTTCATTTGCAGCGATGGGTTCCCATACTACCTCAGTACCATCCATTCCCGGGATGCTTAATACTTGTTTCACGCTAGTATCGGCAGCACTGCTTCCTTTAAGGGATCTGCAATTTTCTTCGTGGCAACCTGCTATAATTACTTTTGATGCACCGTTTAAAAGGGCTTTAAGAATGATATCACTGCTGATTCTACAGGCACATGGAATGGGAATCAGGGTGGTGTTATCCGGCAGTACAAGCCTGCTGGCTGCAAGGACAGCTGATCGTTCACAGGCCAGGATTACTTTTTTATCTTTTTTAACTTTTTCGGCGATCTGATCATTGGCCAGGGTTTTTGATTCAATGGCATATGCCGGGCAGCTTGCAACACAAAGATGGCAGGAGAAACAGGCATCCGGTACAATCTGGGGTCTGTTTTTATTGTTCATGATAATGGCCGAGTGCGGGCAGACCCGGATACAGGTCAGACATTGGGCGCATTTTTTTTCATTAATTTCAACCCCGGTATCAATTTGAGTTTCATCCGTGGACCGATCAATGGATTCAGTTGAAAGAACGGATAAGATATCATTGATTTCATTGTTCAGGTCATCCGGATCTGTTTCAGCATGGCAGGTTCCGGCGAAAAAGATACCTTTTCGAGGGGAACCGGTCAAACGGTGACGGGTGTTGGCAGATTGTAAAAAGCCTTCCTTATCAAGGGGCTGGTGCAAAAGTGCGGCGGCAGCTTTAAATTCTTCGGCCGGTTTTAAGGCCAGAGGTAAGACAAGACAGTCACAGTCAAGATGCAATTCAATGGATGGCAGTGTAGCCTCTTTGAG
>QMMT01000158.1 GCA_003647385.1 Deltaproteobacteria bacterium | reverse complement strand
TTTTTATATCTTAGCACATCAGGTACAATTTGGATCAAGACTTCCGGAGAAATCCGGAAAAAATATCGTCAGATGGGCAAGATTTTTTCCCAGACAAGTATCATCTTTCCATGTGTACATATTTTCGCTCATTATAACTTGCTTAATTCATAAACTTTTTTCAGGTCCGTTATAAAACAAAACAACAAGAATAACAACCTTAAAAAATTTGTTAGTCGTTGGTGTGTTATGACTGCCCGGATATTCTGGTTATGTAAAATTGTTATGACAAATATCCAGATTTGGATCACTTCCCGTTGACAAACAAAATAACCTTGTATAATTAGTGTACCTTGTAGGGTTAAATAAAAAAAGTTAGATTTTTATAGAATTAAGTTGAACAAAGCCGTGGTGCTGTTGTTCATAAGTATATGATGAAACATTGAACAGTTTTAATTCAGGAGAAAACGATGATTTATAAATTATTTCCTTTTTTGTTGTGGTTTAGCGACTACAACAAAGACAAATTAAGTGCAGATGTTATTGCCGGAATTACTGTGGCCATGGTTCTGATTCCCCAGTCCATGGCATATGCTCAGCTTGCAGGGCTCCCGGCATACTACGGCCTTTATGCAGCATTCCTGCCGCCAATGGTGGCCTCGTTATTCGGATCAAGCCGCCAGCTTGCTACAGGACCTGTCGCTGTGGTCTCACTGATGTCTGCAGCATCGCTGGAACCCCTTGCCACTGCAGGCGGCCCCCAGTTTATTGCCTATTCCATTATCCTTGCATTAACCGTGGGATGTTTTCAGCTCTTTCTTGGCGTGTTCAAGCTCGGTCTTGTGGTCAACCTGCTTTCCCATCCGGTTGTCAATGGGTTTACCAATGCTGCAGCCATTGTTATTGCATCTTCACAGTTTTCAAAACTATTCGGTGTTTATGTAGACAAAGCCCCCCACCACTATCAAACCATTATTAATGTAGGAAAATCTGCCATCCATTATACGCATCTGCCTACTTTAGGCCTGGGGATACTGGCCATTGCCATCATGGTCATCCTGAAACGGGTAAATCCCAGGATCCCCAGTGTTCTGGTTGCTGTTGCCGTCACTATTTTAATTTCCAAATTCACCGGGTTTAACAATGATAAATTTATTCCCCTTGAAAACATAAAAGATCCCCAAATTGTAAAAACAATTACAGGATTCAACGCTGACGTAAATAAAATAGAAGAACTGGGCGAGCAAAGGGCAAAATTGAACCATGATCTTAAGATAATTAAGGGTGAAGAAAAAGATCACGGGCTTCATATTGCTTCGGAGAAAGAACTTGACATTGAACATCACCTTGCCATAATCCAGGCTAAAATTGCTCAAATAAAGGGCGCTGCCCATATCAAACGTGAAAACCTCCGGCTTGTTCATTTTGCAGTTGAAAAAGATGCAGGTGAAACTCCTGTTTTTTATACCGGCTCAACCCTGCCAAACAGTCTGGAAACAGACAATCATAAATGGCGAATAAAAGTAGGCAACAAACTACTGGATGTTAAAAATCTTAAAATGATTGGCGCAGGTGCAGTCGTTGGAGACATTCCAAGAGGACTCAAAATCAGCATCCCCAAAGCTCCTGAGGGTACGTCCTATATCGCTGCCTTTATTCAGCTGCTGCCATTCGCCATTATTATTTCTCTGCTGGGATTTATGGAGGCCATTGCCATTGCCAAATCCATGGCTGCTAAAACCGGACAAAAACTTGACCCGAACCAGGAATTGATTGGACAGGGCCTTGGCAATATTATCGGGGCATTTGGACAAAGTTATGCTGTATCAGGATCCTTTTCACGGTCTGCCGTCAATCTCCAGGCCAATGCGGTCAGCGGAATATCCTCTGTGGTGACCAGTATTATGGTGGCCCTGACACTGCTTTTTTTCACCCCCCTTCTCTATCACCTGCCCCAGGCAGTTCTGGCAGCAGTCATTATGATGGCGGTGATTGGCCTTGTCAATACATCGGGCTTTATCCATGCCTGGAAGGCCAAACGGTCAGAAGGTATTATTTCGGTTATTGCTTTTGTCTGTACGCTGTATTTTGCACCCCACCTTGAAGAAGGTATTATGGTGGGGGTTGGCCTCACTTTTACCATGTTTATTTATCAACACCTGCGTCCAAGAGTAGCACTCCTTTCAAAATCAAAGGATGATACTTTAAGAGATGCAGTTAAAGCCGGTCTCAGAGAATGTGATCATATTGCAGTTATCAGATTCGACGGGTCTTTAATCTTTACCAATGCCACATATCTTGAAGATAAGGTACTCACATATATTGCTGAAAAACCTGATTTAATGCATATTTTAATCGCATCTAAAGGAATTAATGATATTGATGCATCAGGGGAAGATGCCATTTCAATCCTTATTGACACGGTAAGGGGCAGTGGGCGTGAAATTTCATTCTGCGGTGTAAAAGAGGAAGTTTTAGCTGTGATGGAAAGAACCCACCTGATCGACAAGCTTGGAAAAGAAAATATTTATCCCGATACCAGATCGGCTTTGGAATCAATTTACAGGCAGATCCATTCCAAGGGAGACTGCGGTGACTGTCCGCTGAAAAACTACATGCCGGTTCAAATCAGGGGTTGATCCGACAGGACATAATTATAATGTAAAGGAATTCATCCCCGGAAAATTGATGACGGGGAAAGTGATGGTAAAACATGAGCCGCTTCCTTCCTCGCTTTCGACATTAAGCGTACCCCCATGTTTGGCGATAATACCATGGGATACGCTTAACCCCAGTCCGGTTCCCTGACCTTTTATTTTTGTGGTAAAAAACGGATCAAAAATAGATGGTTGAATCTGCTTTGGAATCCCTTGCCCATAATCAATTACGCTCACCTTGACTGAATCTGATGTATCCCCGAGTCTTCCAATTACCTGTATTTTATTCCCTTTTGTTGATGCATCAATGGCATTCAACAATAGATTGACAAACACCTGTTGAAGTTTCTGGGCATCCCCATTTATCTTTGGAAAATTTTCCATAAATTGAAGATCAACACTAATGCCTGAAAACCGAATCTGATTTTCCAAAAGATGCAGTGTATCTGCCACAAGTTTTGACAAGTCAAGAGATTCCATTGTAGACGTACTTTCCCTGGCAAAATCCAGAAGATTGCGGATAATCTTTTTAGACCGGTCTGTCTCTTCTGCCACATCCTTGAGCATGTCGATGCGCTCCTCGTCGGACAGGTCGTGGTAATCTTCAAGTATCATATGAGCGGTGAGCATGATATTATTCAATGGATTGTTCAATTCATGTGCAATCCCTGAGGTAAGTGTTCCCACGGCTTTCATTTTATGCGTCTGAATCAAAATAGCTTCCCTGGCATCAATTTCCTTTATCATTTCATTGAAGGCAACGGCAAGGTCCGTGAATTCATCACGGAATTTACGCCGGGGGTGAATGAGGCTGAAGTCTCCTGCAGCAATGCGCCTGGCATAAGTGGCATAACGGTTGAGGGTTGAATAAATCCGGCTCACCAGCAGGGAAGTATTGATGACAAGAAAAACCAGTAAAGCCAGAAAGGAATATATATGAATGTAACGGGAGTGGTTCAGGGTTTTTTCAATGGCTATTTTTTCAATATTTATCATGGCATGTGAAGTTGTCAGGATGTCTTTCCCGTAGTCCCTTAATTCCAACCCGATTTTTTTTGCAAAGGGCGTGGTATGAAATCCTTTTTTTTCCTGTTGTTCATGCTGGGACAATTGTTGAAGAAGGGATTTATAGGCTCCTATTTTGGCAAAAATTTTCTGCCGATCTCTCTGCCCCTTTAAAAGCTCTGAAAATTGATCGGATTCCGTAACAAAAATAGATTCTGCAAGATGAATATTTTCTATGGCATCGTTGAGATTGGTGCCGTAGAGGAAAAAATTTTTTTCATATCGCCTTGCCTGTAAAATTTCTGAAGAAAAATCATTCACAAATTCCAAAAATTTCAGCCGGTTGTGTACCCGATCATTATTTACAATCAATACAATCACCATGACCAGGGCAGCCAGAAACACTAAAGCATTTCCCAGATATATCTGATTCCTTACGCTGAAATGCCTTCGGGATAAAAGGGCCTCCTGAGCTTTCCGGGTATCCCCCATGTGCTCATATACAGCTTTGCTTGTTTTCCTTGAGTCATTCTCATTTTTTTTTGATTCTGAAATGACAGGTTCTGTTTCCGGCATTTATCTCCCCTATTTTTGAATTATCGTATTCAAATCAATTGGAGATCCCAGTGCTTTGGCTGCCTTTGCAATGACGACTCTTAAATCATCGGGTTTAAAGGGTTTTGCAATAAAGTCAAAAGCCCCTTTTTCCATAGCGTCCCTGGCAAGAGAAATCATGGCATAACCTGTAATCATTATGACCTTGGTTCTCGAGGATTTTTTAAGTACGATATCCAGAACCTGCATACCGTCCATAGCGTCCATATAAATATCTGTTACGATGATATCAAACTCTTTTTCATTGATTCGTTCAACTGCCAGTTGGGGGTCCTGAAAAACCTCCACATTGCAATTAATTTTTTCAATCGCAGGTTTCAGACGTTTTCCCACAATGGCTTCATCATCTAATAAAAGAATTTCCAATGGATTAGACATCACAGTCTCCTTTTTTTTTATTTAATACCACACCTTTCTTAACCCGGCAACACATCCAAAACAGTCCACATCCACTCGGATCATCGATAACTCATGGCAGCTTCGGTTAACATATCTTTATTCCAGTGAACCTCCAGATACCCAATTCCGTCAACCTGACCTGCAAGTTTTTTGATGGCACCAACCTTTTTAGATTTTTCACGTTTCATTGAAGTAGTTGTCACCACGACTGTACCATTTTGTGCCTCGACTTGAATATCCGTCAATGATTTCAAAAGGACGTTTTTTACTTTTGCTGCAAGAGCCCGATCCGTCAAATTATTTATGGAATAGGTCATGGCCTTAAGTCTTGGATATCCCATTGTTGTTGACAAAGTCTCAACGACTTCATCCGGCTGAACCTGATCAAGATTGATCACCATGTCATACAATCCAGGATGGGCTTCTTTTTTGTTGTAAGCGGTCATGGACCAATTTTCCCGACTTCGTTCCTGTTCAGCAATAATTTTTTTTATCTTATCCGGAGTCATATTACGCTTATCTGATTGGGGTATGGACTCGTGTCCTCCGATCAGCCTCACCTTTAAGACATGGGATACGACTGCTACATAAAGATGTGCTGCCAGCCCCCAGCAGACGCAATTATCTTCCAAAAGACGCTCTAAAACTTCAGCCTCAACGCATGACAGATAATAATACCATTGTTTTGACGGCATCCGTTTCAGGATGGAAGGCGTTATATCCATGGCATTCATCAATTTTTTACTATCAAGGGTATACTTGTGTGCAATTTCACTGAAAAATTCTTGATTAAGCGTTGTGTACTCCAACTTCTGAGCTATTTTTTGCCCGATTTTATTTTCAAGTTCCTTATTTTCTGATGATAGAATAAGAATCGGCATGATATCCTCCTATAATTTTAAGTATGATCCAAAAAGAGTTTTTCTGCTTAGACTGCATTGGCAGGAACTGATAACCCTGTATGAACTTCAAGATTATAAATATCATAATTCTCCTTTTGAAAGGTCTCCATAATTTTTTTAAATTTACTCGTGTGAGCCTCTTTTTCCGTTGCATAAACCA
>QMMT01000157.1 GCA_003647385.1 Deltaproteobacteria bacterium | reverse complement strand
CTCATCATTGTCCGGGATGATAAGGAAATTGAAACAGCTAAACAAGGTGATACCATAGAAATCGTCACTGCTGCCACTGTGTTTTATGCAGAATCCGGCGGTCAGGCAGGTGATGCAGGTAAAATTGAAAGTAAAAACGGGATCATCACAGTTACAGACACGGTAAAAGATCCCGCAGGGCTTTTCATCCATAAAGGTGAGGTCAAAAAAGGTGAGGTTAAAAAAGGGGATAGTGTTGCACTCAAGGTGAATGTGCAAAAAAGACAGGAAACCGCCTCAAACCATACCGCCACCCATATCCTTCACTCCGCCTTAAGAAAAATTATAGGGGATCACGTTAAACAAGCGGGTTCTCTTGTGACAGAGGCAAGATTGCGATTTGATTTTACCCATTTTTCATCTATTTCCAATAAAGACATCCAGGCCATAGAGAATGAAGTTAATTTAAGGATTCGTGAAAATCACCCCGTCAAAACAGAAGAGATGAATATGGATGATGCGGTTAAGGCCGGTGCCACCGCACTCTTCGAAGAAAAATACGGGGATGTGGTAAGGGTGGTGTCCCAGGGAACATTTTCCCGGGAACTTTGCGGGGGAACCCACACAAAGCAATCCGGTGATATCGGTCTGTTCAGAATCCTGTCAGAGGGAGGGATTGCCTCGGGAGTCCGGAGAATTGAAGCAGTAACAGGTAAAGCGGCCCTTGATACCCTTCACAAGGACCAGTATTTGATTGATTCAACAGCAAACCTGTTAAAAGGGGCTAAAGAGGATATTGTAACAAAGGTTGAAGCCTTATTAACGGATAAGAAAAATCTTGAAAAAGAACTTGAATCTTTAAAAGCAAAAATGGCATCAAAATCAATTGAAAATATGGATGATGATGTAAGAGCAGTCAATGGGGTGAAAGTAATTTCAAAACGGGTGGAGATTGAAAATCCTTCCCAGTTAAGAGATCTGGCGGATAAATTTAAGACAAAAATCGGTTCCGGGGTCATCCTTCTTGGCGCCGAATCCAATGGGAAAGCCTTATTGATTTCCATCGTAACCCAAGATTTAACAAAAGAGTTCAAAGCAGGTGATATAGTAAAAACTGCTGCAAAAATAGTTGGTGGCGGCGGCGGCGGCCGCCCCGATATGGCCCAGGCCGGTGGTACAAAACCTGAAAATCTTGACAAGGCACTTGAATCCGTATTTAAAACAATGTCATGACCGCATACTTCATAAGACGATTGCTTCTGGTGATACCGACATTCATCGGTATCACCATCATGGTTTTTACCATCACTCGTTTTGTGCCCGGAGGCCCTATTGAAAGGATTATTGCTGATACAAGGGCCATGCAGACAGGCCAGGGTGGATCAGGCTCATCTTCCATGTCCGGCCCGGGTAGTGACCAACCGCTTTCCCAGGAACAAATCCAGAAATTAAAAGAATATTACGGGTTTGATAAGCCGGTGTTAACCAGCTATTTTATCTGGTTAGGAAAAGTGTTGAGAGGAGATCTTGGTCAATCCACACGATATTATGACCCTGTCTGGGACATGATAAGAGAACGCATTCCCATTTCCCTTTACTTTGGTATCTTAAGCCTCATTATAATCTACGGGGTCTGTATTCCCCTGGGGGTAGCCAAGGCCGTTCGCCATAAAACCGGGTTTGATAATATCACCTCCATTATTATTTTTGCGGGTTATGCCATTCCCGGATGGGTGGCAGGCGTCCTTGCGCTGGTGTTGTTTGCTTCGAATTTCGATATATTCCCGTTGGGAGGACTCGTATCCGAGCTGTTTGATGAGATGAGTTTGGTTGAAAAGATCATGGACATTGCCTGGCACACCATTTTACCCTTATTTTCCTATGTCATTGGTTCTTTTACCGTGATGACGCTTTTAATGAAAAATACTCTGATGGACAATCTGTCTTCCGATTATGTCAGAACCGCCATTGCCAAGGGGCTTCCATTTAGAAAGGCCGTATTGAATCATGCCATGCAAAACAGCCTGATTCCTTTAGCCACCAGCTTTGGAAATAATATCTCCATTATTTTAATGGGATCATTTTTAATTGAAAAAGTATTCAATATTAACGGTATGGGGCTTTTGGGGTATGAATCCATTCTTGACCGGGATTATCCGGTGGTCATGGGGATTCTTGTGATTTCTTCTCTCTTGTTTATGGTGGGCAATATTTTGTCTGACATCTGTGTGGCTTTTGTTGATCCCCGGGTGAGGTTTAAATGATATCTTTAAATCCTGTCACCTTAAAAAAGATCAAACGATTTACCTCCATTAAAAGAGGGTTCTGGTCATTTATTATCCTTTGTGTGATGATCTTTATCTCTTTTTTTGCAGAAGTTTTTATCAACTCACGGGCATTGCTGGTCTATTATAACGGCAAACTTTATCTGCCGACCTATACAAAAATGATACCGGGTTCTACTTTTAATCTTGGCTATGAGTATGAAACCAATTACCGGGATCTTAAGCTAAAGTTTCAAACAGAAAAATCCTCCAATTTTGTCATTATGCCACCGGTTCCCTATAATCCTTATGAGAATGATCTTAAAGTCAATTCTTATCCGCCGTTTGCTCCCTCTTTTAATGAAAGACATTTTTTCGGAACCGACAATGTAGGCCGAGATGTCCTTGCACGCCTTGTCTATGGGTTCAGGACCGCCATTATTTTTTCCTTTGTCCTTTTGATCATGAACTACAGCATCGGTATAACCATTGGCTGCTGCATGGGATATTTCGGTGGGAAATTTGATTTGATATTTCAGCGGATTATCGAAATCTGGAATAATGTCCCGTTTTTATATGTGATCATTATTATTGCCTCCATTGTGATTCCAAGCTTTATGATTCTGCTTTTGATCATGGCATTTTTTGGGTGGATCGGCATTACCTGGGTCATGCGTACCATGACCTACAGGGAAAAAGAAAGGGAATATATCCTGGCGGTAAGATCACTTGGGGCTTCCCATGCCAGAATTATATTCAAACATATTATTCCCAATACCTTATCAGTGATCGTGACCTACGCACCCTTTGCCATCTCAGGGGGGATTGTCGCTTTAACCTCTCTTGATTACCTGGGGTTCGGGCTGCCTGCCCCAACACCTTCCTGGGGCGAAATGCTGTCCCAGGGCTGGCAGAACATGGATGCCTGGTGGATAGCCTCGTCTGTTGTGGCCGCCCTTGTCATAACGCTTATGACTGTCACCTTTATTGGTGAAGCGATAAGAGAGGCCTTTGACCCTAAACTTCACACCATTTATGAGTGAAATTAACCCCCTTTTTTTTCTACTATTGAGTTTTTAAAATACATGCTAAAGAAAAATACAAAAGGAAAAATTATACCATTCAATTGAAGAAATTGAAGGTCGGTTGCACAGCGAAATGTATGTTACTCAGATGGAGGTTGCGGTTGGTTAGGCTAAAAGTCTTGTCAGGTAAAGAAGTCTGCAATATATTGTCTGATCATGGGTTTATGGAAATACGAAGAACAGACAAACCGCTTATGAGTGTAAACCAAAGGCTTCCGGTGAGTCAATAACCGGAACTACAGTAACGTTTTCAGAGAGTCGATAGGTTGCTTTTCCTGGATATATTACCCATAAATGGGCAAGGTTCAAATCTTTTTGTACAGTTTTCATTGATCGTGTCAGCCTCGGGGCATCCGCATATTTGAATTCCGCACCCCAGTTTTTTCCTTTTTCCTGCCAGAACAGGTCAAGTTCAGACCCGGAATGAACACTGTAAAAATAGAACTCATTATCATTTTTATTTATCTGCCTGCAAATAGATTCCAGAGCAAATCCTTCAAACGAGGCGCCTAATTTAGGGTGAGAAACAAGCTGATCAAAATTATCAATATTCATAAGTGTGTGGAAAATGCCGGAGTCTTTCAGATAAATTTTTGGCCGTTTTACAAGGCGTTTCCCAGTGTTGGCATACCATGGCTGAAGGACTCTGATCATAAAAGTGCCTTCAAGAATATCAATATATTTTCTGACTGTGACGTCTGAAATGCCAAAGGATCTGCCAAGTTCCGAATAGTTGATTATCTGACCGTGATAATGGGACAGCATCGTCCAGAAACGTCTCAACGTTCGGGCAGGGATATTAATACCAAGCTGGGGAATGTCCCTTTCTAGAAAAGTTGTAATAAAATTTTGTCTCCAAAGAATACTTGGCATTTCATGTGCCGGAGTAAAGGAATCTGGAAAGCCGCCTCTGATCCAAAGGGTTTTGAAATTCTCTGCGCCAATATCCTGAATTCTGAAGCCGCTCAGAGAATAATATGCGATCCTGCCGGCAAGCGTCTCAGAACTCTGGCGGATCAAATCCCGTGAAGCGCTTCCGAGGATCAGATATTTTTGTTTCGGATGATTGTCTACGAGATATCTGATCAAAGGGAACAGATCGGGCGATCGCTGAATTTCATCAATAACAATCAATCCGTCTAAATCTTCAAGTGCCAGTTGGGGGTGTTCCATGCGCGCCATATCAATGGGATTTTCCAGGTCAAAATAATGATCAAAATTGATACTGCGTGCAAGGGTTGTTTTCCCACATTGGCGCGCTCCCAGGATTGCCGTTACAGGGAAAATATCCAACAATTTAAAAACCTTCGCGCGATCTATGGGCCGGGAAATTAAATTCATGGGAGAAATAATAAATGATAAAATATGAAATGTCAAACTTATTATTTGATATTTCATGTTCAAAATATTTATCCATACACATAGATACTAAACTATTCCTGACTCTTCTTCCGTAAAAGTTTAGACTATTCCGGAATTAATAAATTTTTCGCTTTGAAAAGCCTTTACCCAGCACGTTAAAGGTGTTTTCCGTGATTAAGAATGCATCCGGATCAATGGTAAATGCAATCTCCTCGATTCTTTTAATCTGAAAGGTGTTGGCAATAGTCAGGATAATCTCTTTTTCCCTGCCGCTGTATGCCCCTTCTCCCTTTAAAAAGGTTGCACCCCTTTTAAGTTTTTTCATGATTTCATCGGCAATCTGCCTGGAATTATTTGAGATGATAAAGATCATTTTTCTTTGATTAAATAATGTGATGAAATATTCAATCACCTGAGAGGTGATATAACTCATGGCCATGGAATATAAAATTAAATCCGTAGCAAGCATTCCAAAAGAAAAAAGGAATAAAACAAAATTAAAACCAAAAGTATATGTTCCGATACGAATGCCGAATTTCTGGTTTAAAATGATGGAGATAATATCATTGCCGCCGGCAGACCCCAGGGAACGAAAGACAATACCGGCACCGGCACCGATAATCGTGCCACCGGCAAGACTGGCCAGCATCAGATCCTTAACAGGTATTTCAAACCAGATGAAATCAATGGCTAACGTTAAAATAATGGCACCGTAAAGACTGTAAAATAAAAAGCGTTTACTGATAAACATCCACCCGAGGATAAATACAGGGATGTTTAAAATAAAATACCAGATACCCGGTGTGAAAGACGGTGTGCAATAAAAAAGCAGGATACGGGCACCGGAAAACCCGCCGGTAATCATTCCATTTGGGATGACGATGGCTTTGAGCCCGATGCCGAGGATAATACTTCCCAGGGTGATTAAAAAAAGATTCCAGGGAATTGAATACGTTATCGTTTGAAATTTCATGGAACTCTCCTCGTTTTTTGAAAAATGATCCTGATAGTACAAAATGAATGGGAACGCAATGTTTTTTTATACACATCACGAT
>QMMT01000156.1 GCA_003647385.1 Deltaproteobacteria bacterium | reverse complement strand
TCCTACATATATTCCTGTGGCACCCAGATCATTGGCATAAACAGGCAGCAGCGGTACTACGATCCCAACCCCTGTAACCGTTGTAAAAATGGCGAAAAACAGGGTGATAAAAATACCCTTATGATTAGAGGGAATTAGGATAAACTCTCCTGAATATGATCAAGAAACCGGCTGGGCGTCGCAAATTCACCTTTCCTATAACTGGTATGCGTCAGATATAAGAATCTTTCTGCCCTTGTCATTGCCACATACATGAGACGCCTTTCTTCAAAGATTGCATTATCTCCTGCATCAATAGACCGCCAATGGGGGAACAGACGCTCTTCACACCCCACGATAAAAACCGTATCATATTCCAGCCCTTTGGCTGAATGAATGGTGAGAAGAGATACTCCTGAAGAGTCCTGTTCATCTTCGTCTTCCTTGTCTTCTCTGATCAAGGCCGCCTCTTCAAGGTATTCTAAAAGATCATTTTTAGATCTTGCCGTATAAATCAATTGCTCAATATTCTCTTTTTTTGAAATAAACTCTGCTTTTGTTTTTGTTTTTTTCTCCAGGTATTCAAAATAGCCGGTTTTTTCTATGACGATTTCCATGGCCCTGGCAGGGGGCATATCTGTTATGTCATCCAGGACTTCAAGAGCCAAAGAAAGATTTTCATGCACTTTTTTGGTTAATACCCGATCCTTGACCATGATTCTGGCAGCATCCTGAAGACTTATCCCTTCTGTTCTGATACCGGCTATTTTTTTGATCATTGACGGTCCGATACCTCTTTTAGGCGTATTGACAATCCGTTCAAATGAGACATCATCATTGGGAAAAAATGAAGCACTCAAATAAGAATTAATATCTAAGACTTCCATTCTCTCAAAAAATCCCTGGGACCCTCTTAAATGATAGGGGATTCTATATGATCTGAAAATTTTCTCAAAAGGCAGGGAACAAAATTTCGTCCGGTAAACCACAGCCATTTTATCAAAGCCGATTCCCTGTCCCTGCCGATTTAACCCCTTAATCCTTCTGGCAACCCATTCAGCTTCATGGGAGTCTGACATAAAGTCATAAATTTCAATGACCCCGCCTTTTTTTTTGGAAAAGCATTTTTTTTCCATCTTATCAGGGTTATAATCGATCAAATCATTTGCAGCCTGGACGATTTCATCTGCGGACCGGTAATTTTCTTCAAGCCTGAATATTTTTGAGTCCTTGTATTTTTCAGGAAACCCTAAGAAATGATTCACATTAGACCCCCTGAAGCCATAGACAGCCTGCCAGTCATCCCCCACACAGAAAAGATTCTGATGGGCGCCTAAAAGCAGGTTGGTTAAATCTTCCTGGAGGTTATTGGTATCCTGGTATTCATCCACCAGGATATAGGAAAAATAATTTTGATAATATTCCCGGATCTCTTTGTAATCTCTTAAAAGATCTCGTGTCTTTAAAAGGATATTATCAAAGTCCACGCTGTTCATCTCTTTTAATCGTTCTTCGTATTGAGCAAACAGATCTTCCATCTTGATATTGAAAAAGCCGGGCTTTAAATCAAAATATTTTCCCGGATTGCCAAAATTTTTAGCCCGTGAAATAGCGGATATAATTTTATTGGCATATTTTTTTTCAATATTATTTTTCACACAGAGTTCTTTGGCAAGCTTTTGCTGTTGATAGACTGAAAATACCTGCAGGGGGGAAGTATATCCTAATTTTTTGCAATATCGCTTCAAAATCATCAGACAGGCAGAATGATAGGTTCTCACCCATTGAAAATTTTGAAAAGAAAGACCCGTCATATCAATGAGCCGGGATTTCATCTCGCCGGCGGCTTTGTTTGTAAAAGTGATGGCAAGAATCCTTTTGGGATCATGTCCTATATTTACAAGGTGTGAAAACTTGGCTGTAAGGGTTCTGGTCTTACCTGAACCGGCTCCCGCAACAACAAGTGCCGGGGAGCCGGTATGATTTACTGCATTCTGCTGCTGTACCGATAACTCCATATTAAACTATAAACAAAAAGATTTTACGATATAAATTTTAAAACCTTATTTTGTCTCCTCTATAATGGTTTTTAATGCAGACTCTATTTCCTGTCTTATTTCATTCAGTCTTTTTTCGGTCAAGGCTTCAAACCTGAGGACCAGGGCCGGCTGAGTATTGGATGCCCTGACAAGTCCCCATCCATCCTCATACACTGCTCTTAACCCGTCAATATCAATCACATCCTGCCTGGCTTTAAAATGGGCAACGATTTTATCCACCACACCAAATTTAACCTCGTCCGGGCACTCCACACGGATCTCAGGGGTTGTAAATGTTTTGGGAAGATCGGCAATGAGTTCGTCAACGCCTAAACCTGTATCTGCCATAATCTCCAGCAGACGACAGGTCGCATAAAGTGCATCGTCAAATCCTAGGAACCTGTCCTTAAAGAACATATGACCACTCATTTCACCAGCAAGGGCAGCATTCTCCTCTTTCATCTTTTTCTTGATCAGAGAATGGCCTGTCATCCACATAATGGCATTACCGCCATGATTTCGGATATCATCATACATGACCATGGAGCATTTGACTTCTGATATAAAGGTGGCACCGGGATTTCGTTCAAGGATTTCTCTGGCATAGATAACCATGAGCTGATCGCCATAGATCACCTCACCATTTTTGTCCACAACGCCTATCCTGTCAGCGTCTCCGTCATATCCAACCCCCAGGTCAAGACCCTTTTCCTTCACAAGCGCTATCAGATCAAGGACGTTCTTTTTCTGGGTGGGATCTGCTTCATGATTGGGAAATGTTCCATCCATATCGCAATAAATATCGTGGACTTCACAGCCCAGGCCTTTCAAAACAGGTAGAGCAGTGATCCCGCCTGTACCATTGCCGGCATCAATCCCGACTTTCATCGGACGTTTGATATGAATGTTATTTAAAATATAGTCTTTATAAGGCGTGATAACATCTTTTTGAGTCACCTTGCCGTCGCCTTTAACATATGCTTTATTTTCAACAATAATGCGAATATCCTGTAATCCCTGACTATGAATGGAATCTGTGCCGCTCAAGAGTTTAAACCCGTTATATTCCGGCGGATTATGGCTGGCTGTCACCATGGCGCCACCTCCAAGATTCAGATGCTGAATGGAAAAATAGAGCACGGGTGTGGGCAAATTCCAATATCAATCACATCGCAGCCCGTAGAGATGATTCCCTTGATAAAGAGCTGGGAAAATTTTTCAGACGTCAGCCTGCAATCTCTTCCAACGGATACGATTTTTTTATTCTGTTTCGTTAAAAGACTACCGTAAGCCTTGCCAATACTGACCACATCGTCTTCTCTAATATCTTTACCCGCCACTCCTCTTATGTCATATTCTCTGAAAATACCTGGGTTTATCATCGAATTCATCATACCTCCATTAGATAATTTTTGATAAAAGGACCAATGACCCTATAAGCCAGCAATAAGGGGCAAACAGATGAAATCTGCCCGAATGAACCAGCGTCAAAAGTATTTTTAACGCAATCAAACCGGTTATAAATGAGGCAATTGTAGCATATATTGTCACAGGGTCAATGGTAAGACCGTCCTTTATCATATCTTTAATACTCAAAACCTGTGCACCCAATATGGCAGGGATTGACAACAAAAAAGAGAATTTAGCTGCCGTATGCCGGTCTATCCCCAGGAACATGCCGGTGGCAATGGTGCTTCCGGATCTCGAAATACCGGGGATAACGGCAAGTCCCTGAACTATTCCGATGGAAAATGCCTTTTTTATACCAAATATTTTTTTTGTGTTTCCACTGGAATAATACTTCCGGGAAACCCACAGGATTGTTCCTGTCAGAATCAACATAAATCCTACCAGAACCTCTGAGGAAAATAAAACATGCTCAAATTGTTTTAAGATAAGCCCGATAATTGCAGTTGGAATAGAACCGATGATAATTAAACCTGCCATTTTAAGATTTTTATCCTCAGCAGCCAGGTGCAAGACCGGTTTAGACGAGACTGCCTTTAAGAGAAATCCAAAAACAGAAGATATCATGGCCAGGATATCGGAAGAGTAGACCACCAGTACTGCTAGCAGCGTTCCCATATGAACACTGATATCAAATATAAGCTGAGACTGGGTAATTCCAAAAAAAATCTGCCCCAATACAAGATGCCCGGAGCTGCTTACCGGCAAAAATTCCGTAAGTCCTTGAATAATACCGAGAATAATCCCCTGGTGTAGTTCCATGTCCCATCGATTTTCTTAATTGTTCGTTCAGTCTAATTAAACAGCACTCGTATATAATTCTTAACTCTAAATTGCAAGATATTAAAAAAAGACCTGCAAAAGAAGGGTTGATTTAATGTTCAGTCTCCTGTAAAAAGAAAAAGTAATTTTAATTTGAATCTCTTTAATAAAAGACCACTTAAATACTAACTATTCAAAAGGAGAAAAGAGCCATGAGACTTTTAACCAAGAGCTTATTAACAATTTTTGCCTTCCTTTTTTTATTTGGATGCGCATCGAAACAGACGAGTACATTACCCTCATTTAAAGCAAAACAATTTGACAAGAGCATGTATGCTTCAAAGGTAGATAATTTTCTGATACTCTATGATGCTTCAAGCTCCATGCGTCACAAATATAATAATGAGAAAAAATTTGATATTGCCCAGGCACTGGTTTACAGGATGAGTGAAACAATTCCGCAGATGGGTCAGACAGCCGGCTTAAGATCCTTTGGCCACTCTCCCAAGGTTTCAAATAAGGCCAGCGTGTTGATGTATGGAATGGAAAAATTCTCTTCTTATAATTTAAAAAACAACCTGTTAAAAATTACCGAAGCCGGTGGATTTACACCGCTGGATAAAGGATTTAATGAAGCAGGAGAAGATCTTAACGGGCTTTCAGGTGATATGAATGCCGTTATTATCATCACTGACGGACTTGATTTGCCCGAGCCGGTGCATACGGCTGCACGGGCGTTGAAGGACCGATATGGTGATTCCATCTGTTTTTATCCAATCCTTGTCGGTGATGCTCCCGAGGGAATAGCCCAGCTAAAAGAGGTCGCTGCCATTGGTAGATGCGGATTTTATTCCACAGCGGATCAATTGCTGACCAGTGCCGGCATGGCAACCTTTGTTGAAAAAGTTTTCCTTGAGAAAAAAGCTGCTCCTGCTCCTGCTCCTGCTGCCCCGGTTGTAACAATGAAAAAAGACAGTGATAAAGACGGGGTTTATGATGACGAAGATCAATGCCCTGGAACACCCATTGGTGCAGCAGTAAATTCAGTCGGATGCTGGACACTCGACAATGTCCTTTTTGACTTTAATAAAGATATCATCAAACCCGCAGCCTATCCCTTACTGGATAATGTTGCTGTCATCCTTGAAAAAAATCCGATCATGAGTGTTGAACTTCACGGTCACTGTGACAATGTCGGCAGTGCCGAGTATAATATGGATCTTTCCATGAGACGGTCCCATGCCGTTAAAAACTACCTGATTGGAAAGGGTATCTTGAAAAATAGAATGGCAACAGAAGGGTTCGGATTTACCAAACCTGTTGCATTAAACGGTACGGATGTAGGACGCTCCATGAACAGAAGGGTTGAAATTCATCCTTACTAAAAACAAATCTTAAAAAAGAGGGGCATCTTTATTGGTGTCTCTCTTTTTAAAAGCAAATTATTTTTAGCCGCAAAGGAACGTTATCTTTGCGGCCTTTTTACTTTAAAGCCTGGTTTTAT